>JANNCZ010000859.1:0-2854 GCA_031387185.1 Burkholderiales bacterium | reverse complement strand
CGGCGCTGCACAGCACTTCGCCGTCGAGCGTGATCTGGCCCGAGGTGATTTCATGGAAGCCGGCAATCGCGTTCAGCAGCGTCGTCTTGCCGCAGCCCGACGGGCCGACGATCATGCAGATTTCACCCGCCTCGATGTCGAGGCTGCAATGATCGACCGCCATCACGGCGGCGCCCTCCGGGTCATAGATCTTGACCACATCGTCGATGCGGATCGCGCCGCGGGTTGGCGCTGCCGCTGAGGTGGACTGCATGACCGGTGCGCTCATGATTGCCCGCCCAGCGCCAGCTCGCGCACCCGCCACTGCATCATGTAGTTGCCGGCAATGCGCACCAGCGCGCTGGTGACATAACCCACCGCACCGAGGGTGACCATGCCGATCACAATGGTCGGGTAACTGACCATGGTGTAGGAGGTGTTGATCACGTAACCCAAGCCAAATTGCCCGGACACCATTTCCGCCGCGACCAGCGAGAACCACGACACGCCGACGGAGATCTGCAGCCCGGTGAACACAAACGGCAGAGCGCCGGGTACGATCACATGCAAAAACACCTGTGACTTGCGGGCGCCGAGGCACTGCGCGGCACGCACATAGGACTCGTCAATCGACTCCACCCCCAACATGGTATTGAGCGCAGTGGCGAAGAACGACGCCAGGAAGGTGAGGAAAATGACCGCTGACTCGGTCGCGACAAACATCACAATCGCAATCGGCACCCAGGCCAGAATCGGGATCGGCCGCAACATCTCGAATACCGGAAACAAAAATTCCTTGAAATTTTTGGACCAGCCGAGAAACAGGCCGAACGGCACGCCCAGTGCGGTAGCGAGCAAAAAGGCCTGGGTCACGCGCCACACCGACATGCCGATGTGGGTGTAGTACTCGCGCTTGAAGAGTGACAGGCCGTACACCGGATCGCGGTTGGTCCACTCGATAAAGACCGTGGTGATGCCGGGCATTTCGCGAAAGCGTGGCAGCTTCCACACTTCTACCGCCAGATACCAGAACAGCAGAAAAGAGCCGATCCCCAACGCCATCAAATAGGGGCGCGGACTCTTGATCCATTGCATCACCCGGTAGCGGATCAGGCTGAAGCGTTGGCCCTCATCGCGCTGCTGCTGTTTGCGGTGAATCGAGCGCACCTGGGCAATCAGGTCAGGCACGGTGTAGTCGCGCGTAATCATGGTGGCGAACCGGCTCATCACGATGTCGCCCGAGTCCGGATCAGTCTCGAGCAGGCGCAGCAGTTCCTCACCGTTGATGTGAATCAGCTCAGTGGCCTCGACGCACGCGGCCTGGGCCAGACGTGAAGGGAATTTATCGAGCAGCGCAGCCCAGCCGAACACAGCGCCGGGCGCCAGCGTCTTGACCGCATCTCGCGCCTGCACGCCGGGATCGAGCGCGTGCTCCACCTTGCCCGACACGACGATGAAAATATTACCTGCCTGGTCGCCAGCCTGATAGACCATCTCGCCCGCAGCGTAAGCATGCTGCGTGCTGATGGCGGCGATCTTTTGCAACAGGCCGCCAGAGACCACCTGAAACGGCATGGTGCGCTTCAAGGTCGCTGTCACTGCCGCAAGATCGACTGCGTTTGTGCTGGGAACCATTGCTTCTGCCGCCTTTGTTGTGGTCTGCCTGAACGAAAGCCTGCTGCGTCAATCACGCCGCACCGGTGTACTGCTGATCCCCGCCGATCCCGCACTGCGGGCAGGGCGGGATGGCGGGCAAATGGACAAACGGGCAAACGGGCGGGCGCAGTGCCAGCCCGCGCCGGACTATTTCGGCGCTTGCGCGTCAGGCAGGGTGGTGACGTCGCCGACCGGCGCTTTCAGATTGCGTTCCTTGAGAATCTGCTCGGTGAACTCGGACATGATGGCCTCCGGGCGCAGCTTGGAGGCGCTGATGCTCTTGATCGAGAACAGGAACTCGGACGCCTTGGTCAGCAGTTCACGCGACTCCGGTGTGAAACCGAACGGCAGGATCAAGCGCGTCTTGACGCCGCCTTCGTTCGGGCCGTACTCACCATAGAGCGATTTCCACAGCACTTTGGCAGAAAAGCCGGTGACCTGCTCGGCGATGATGCGCGCCACTTCGTTCGAATTCTTTTCGTCAGCCAGAAACTGCACGGCGTCGAGCTCGGCATTGAGCCAGGCCTTGACAATGTCGGGGCGCGCCTTGATCAGGTCAGCGCGCATCGCCATGAAGGCGGCATCGTTCTCGTCGCTGTTCACACCGGAGGCGACGCGGCGTGCCAGGCCCTCTTCCACCAGACGCGAGGCAGTCGGTTCCCAAATGATCGCCGCATCAATCTTGCCGGCGCGGAAGTTGCTGGTCATCACCTCAATGTTCTGATTGAGGTAATCCTTGGGCTGCACCCCAAATTTCTTGTAGGTGGCTTGCGCGAAACGGTCCGAGCAGGCGCCTTTGGCGGTTGCCACTTGCTTGCCGTCGAGCCACTTGATCGCCGCCTGCGGGTCGGCGAATGCGGGCGCATCCTTGCGCACCAGGAGGATGTTGCACATGTCGCGCCCGAAACCGACCGGCGACACCAGCCGGATGTCGGCCACTTCGGTTTTGGTGGTCGAGACGATGGCGGGCATGTCGCCGAGATAGCCGATGTGCTGCTTGCCGGCCAGCATGTTGTTGACGATGATCGCCCCTTGCAGGCCGATCTGGAACTCGACGGTCGAGCCTTTGGGCAAATGCTTTTCGTAGAACTTCTTGCCGCGCATGACCACACCGGTCCAGGACTCGGTGTAGTAGGGCTGGTAGCCAATCACCAGCTTGACTGGCTCGCCCACCTTGCCGTATTCGAGGTCTGCTGCATTGGCGGCGCCTGCCATGAGG
>JANNCZ010000852.1:0-17476 GCA_031387185.1 Burkholderiales bacterium | reverse complement strand
GAGCGCGAAGCGACGGTGGCAACGATGCCTGGCGTTTGCGCGCTGTCGCCTGCGACCAGCCGCACTTTCGAAACGTCAATGCCAAGGTGCTTCGCAATGAGTCGCGGGTAGGTCGCAAGGTGTCCCTGCCCGATGGCTTGTGCGCCGGTGTGCAGGCTGACGGTGCCGTCGTCTCCGAAGTTCAGATTGACCGGCTCTTCCAGAATGCCACCGGCGACTTCCAGAAAATTGCAGATGCCAATGCCGCGCAATTTTCCGCTGCTGGCCGACGCGGCGCGGCGCGCGGCAAAGTTGTTCCAGTCGGCCAGTGCCAGCGCCTTGTCGAGTACGGCTTCAAATTCTCCACTGTCGTAGGTCTGCCCGTTCACCGCGCTGTAAGGCATGGCCGACGCAGGAATCAGATTGCGCCGGCGCATCTGGGCGCGGTCGAGGCCAAACTTGGCACTCGCACGATCCAGCAAACGCTCGATCAGGTAAATCGCCTCGGGCCGCCCCGCGCCGCGATAGGCGCCGAGCACGCTGTGGTTGGTGAACACCATGCGCGAGCGCAGGCGAATCGACGGCACGCGATAGACGCTCGACAAACAATTCTTGGTGTTGTTGGTGGCGACGATGGCGATGTAGGTCGAAGTGTAGGCACCGATGCCGACCTTGATATCAGCGCGAATGCCGAGGATGCGGCCTTCCTTGTCGAACGCCATGTCCGCCTGAATTTTGGAATCGCGTCCGCGCGTGTCGGTCAGAAAACATTCGAGGCGCGATGCGGTCCAGCGCACCGGCCGGCGCAGCAGCTTGGCAGCAACGAGCAACACCGCATATTCCGGATAGGCCTGTACCTTGGCGCCAAAGCCGCCGCCGACATCGGGCGTGATGACGCGCAACTTCTCCGGTGCAATCTTGAGCACGCTCTCGGCCAGCAACTTGCGCACCACCATCACGCCCTGGGTCGAGGCGATCAGCGTGTACTGGCCGCTGCCGCCGCCTTCAGCCTCATCGGCCGCCCACTGCGCAATCGCCGCACGCGGCTCCATGGCGCAGGCGGTCAGCGGCGGGTCGTCGAGCGCAACCGATTCGATGTGGAAGGCGCCGGCAAAAGCCGCGTCCGACTGCGCCAGATCACCATCGGCCCAGTCGAGCGCAATATTGTTGGGCAGGTGCGGCCACACGCGCGGCGCATTGGCTTCGAGGGCCGCTTCAATCGTGGCCACCACCGGCAGCGCATCGAGGTCGATCTGCACCAGATCGGCGGCATCCTGTGCAATCGCGGCGCTGTCGGCTACCACCATCGCGATGGCCTCGCCGACGTGGTGCACCGTGTCGATCGCCAACGGCGGCGTCGCTGCGTTCACCATCGGTTTGCCGTCGCTGCCGTTGAATACGGCCAGCGCTGGAATCGCGCCAATGCCCGCCCCCTGCAACTGCGCGCCGGTGATGACGGCATGCACGCCGGGCAGGGCGAGCGCCTCGGCCGCGTCGATGCTGCGAATCGTGGCATGCGCTTGCGTCGCGCGCACGAAGCAGGCGTGCAACTGGCCGGCCTGGCCGGGCAGGTCAACGTCGCTGGTGTAAGACCCGGTGCCGCGCACGAAGGCGCCGAGCTCGTCGTGGTCGCCGGGGCGGCCCTTGCCAAAGCGGAGAGAATCGAAGTTCACGGACAAGTCCTGAGGCTGACGCCGGAGCCATGCTGCGGCAGAGGCGGCATTTTGCACCAAGGAACTGACCTCACGCGGATCTGGTGGGTCACGCTGTGTTTGGCGCCACTCGCCGCTTGCGGCAGGAACCGGTACAGAAGTTGTACTTGAGGATAGCCCAAAAGCCGCTTCCACCAAGGGTTTCCATGATATAGGCTTGAAGAACGGCTCCCACCAACGATGAGCGGGTACTGGCGCCTGAAAAATGGCCGTCGCGAGCGGCGCAGCGCAGCGTGTTTACGCCATCAGGTTCTCGCGAAACGTCTCGCCCTCGTACTCGGTGCGGAATACGCCGCGCTTTTGCAAAATCGGCACGACATGATCGACAAAATCGTCGATGCTGTCGGGGCTGGTGGTGGGGCTGAGGTTGAAGCCATAGCAGCCGGTGTCGCGCCACACGCGTTCGATCTCGGCGGCCACTTGCTCGGGCGTGCCGATCACTTGTGGGATCGCGACTGACAGCGCCCACTGCGATGCCGCGCCGCGCAAGGTAACGGCCTGGCCATCGGCGCTCGACAGCGTCGCCGACATCAGGCCGCGCGAGGCATTGGTGTCCATTTCGGCGAGCGGCCGGTCCGGGTCGAACTGGCTCAAATCAACACCGAACACGCCCGACAGGCGCGCGAGGATGGCGTCGAGCGGGATGCGTTCGGTCAGTTCCCTGGCGCGGTGCTTGGCTTCAGCCTCGGTGCTGCGCACAATCGGCTGCAGCCCGTAGAGCACCTTGAAGTCCTTGCCCTTGGCGTGCTCATCCGCCGCCTTGCGCAGTTGCTCCATGCTCTTCTTCATGCCGGCCACGTGGCCCTGGATCGCGAAGATGATTTCGGCGTGCTGCATCGCGAACTTCATGCCGCGCCCGGAGGAGCCAGCCTGAAATAGCAGCGGCTTGCCGTAGTCCGAGGGCAGCACCGGCACCACTGCCTTGCAGCTCAGATACTTGCCCTTGAAGTCCACTTGTTTGATCTTGTCCGGGTCGGCAAACTGACCGGTGGCGGCGTTGCGCAGGATCGCGTCGCGCGGCACGCTATCCCACAGTTGGTAGCAAATCTCCATGAACTCGTCGGCCTGGTCGTAGCGCTCGTCGTGCGGCATTTGCGCGCCCATGCCGTTGGCCATGTGCTCGGCCATGCTGAAGCCCGAGACGATGTTCCAGCCGACGCGGCCGCGGCTCAGATAATTGAGAGTCGAGATGCGGCGCGTCGCCAAATAGGGCGTGGTGCCGGTGGTCGACAGCGTGACGCCGATGCCGAGGTGCTTGGTGGCCGCCGCCATCACCGCGACCAGCGGCATCGGGTCGTGGTTGGGCCACGACGCGCCGTATTGCACCGAGGGCACCACACTGCCTTTGTAGACCGAGTGCGTGGCGGGACTGTCGGCAAAGAACACGCCGTCGAAGCGGCCACGCTCGAGCGTGCGCGCGAGGTGTTGCCAGTAGGTGAAATCCTGCAGGCCATCGAGTTGCTGGTCCAGCGGGTCAGCCCAGCCGAGCAGGGTGTGGGTGCTGGCCGTGTGGATCAGCATCTGCATCAATTTCATTTTTTGCGGCATGGCGGCGTCCTGGGCAGTGAAGCGAATTTGAAGGTGACGTGAGAGCGCGACGAGCGCTCAGCGGCGCATTAGCGTATCAGCGAGCGCACCCACTCATCGCCCAGGCCCACTTCGTGGCAATGTTTTGCGTAGCGGTCCAAACGTAGAAACACATCGTCGTAGTCAGTCGGGTTGCCCGCCTCATCGACATACACCAGCGGGCCGAACACATGGAAAATCGCCGTCATGTGGCCCACCGCCGGGTCGATGTAGAGCGTGTGAATGTGGCCGGCCGGCTCATAGACAAAGCTGCCGGCGCGCGCCACCCAATCGTGTTCGCGGTAGCCCCAGGCGCCGTCCAGCGTCCAGGCCGTGACCGGGGAGGCGTGGCGATGGCGCTGGATCGTGCCCGAGCCGCGTGCCTTGAGGATGCTGACCCACGCACCGTTGGCGACATCAAACATCAGCGGTCGCACCAAACCCATCTGGCCGAGCGCATACCACTTGTTGTCTTCGACCATCACGTCGCCCTGAAACATTTCGGGCAGGACATAGGGGGAGGGCGGGATAGTGACCATGAATGCCTCGATGAATCGGAGATGTCTATGAATGGGCGGCGTGATCGGTGCCCAGATAGGCCGCAATCACCGCTTCATTGGCCTGCACTTCGTGCGGCGCGCCCTCGGCAATCTTGCGGCCGAAGTCGAGCACCACGATCTTGTCGGAGATGTCCATGATGACCGGGATGTCGTGCTCGACAATCAAAAAGCTCATGCCGAACTGCTCGCGTGCGCGCTGGATCAAACCGGTCATCGCGCTTTTCTCGGCGCTGCTCATGCCGGCCATCGGCTCGTCGAGCAGCACCAGCCGCGCTTTTTGCATCAACGCGCGGGCGAACTCCACCTGCTTCTGTTTGCCGTAGGGCAACTCGCCGGGCAGCACCTGCGCGGTCTCGGGCATGCCGAGAAAATCGAGCACTTCAAAGGCGGCGGCTTCGGCGGCACGCTGCTCGGCGCGCGCGAGCGGGCTAAGCAGTACACCTTGCAGCAAGCCGGATGAGCCTTGACGATAGGCGCCGACCAGCAGATTGTCGAGCACCGTCAATCCGGCGAACAGCGCGAGGTTCTGAAACGTACGCGCAATGCCGTGGTGCGACACCTGATGCGCCGCTTCGCCAGTAATGTCCGCACCATCAAACGATACGCGCCCGCCAGTGGGGCGGTACATGCCGGTCACGCAATTGAACAGTGTGGTCTTGCCCGCGCCATTGGGGCCGATCAGCGACGTGATCGACCCGTCCTCCATGGCGAACGATACGTCGTCGAGCGCGAGGAGGCCGTCAAAGCGCATTTGTAAGGCGGTCACTTCAAGCAGGGCGCTCATGGCAATGCAGGCTCTGCGACAGGCGTCGGCACTGATGGCGCGGGTTCCGCTGGGGTTTTCACGGCATCGCGCCGGGCACCGAGGTAAGACTCTTTCACCACCGCACTAGCGGCCACTTCTGCGGCAGCGCCGGAGAGCACGATGCGGCCACGATCGAGCACATAGGCAGTGCTGGCGAATTCGAGCGCGAGGCGCGCGTTCTGCTCGACGATCAGCATGGCAGTGCCGAGTGTGTCGCCTACCACGCGCAACTGGTTGTAGATCGACTTGACGATCAGAGGCGCGAGACCGAGCGAGAGTTCATCGACCAGCAACAAGCGCGGCCCGGCCACCAGCGCGCGCCCCAGCGCCAGCATCTGCTGCTCGCCACCCGAGAGCCAGCCAGCCGCACGCGTGCGCCGCTCTTGCAGTTGCGGAAACAGCGTATAGACCGCGTCCATTTTTTCGCGCACCTGGGCGCGCGGCAAAATCGCTGCACCGACCTGCAAATTCTCTTCGACCGTGAGTTGCTTGAACACCAGCCGCCCCTCGGGCACTTGTGCCATGCCTAGACGCACCAGCTTGTGCGAAGGCGCACCAAGACTTGGCTCCCCGGCGAAGTACACGTCGCCCGCCACCACGTGACCACCATGCAGATCGAGCAGGCCGGTGATGGAGCGAATCAGCGTGGATTTGCCGGCGCCATTGGCACCGAGCAGGGCGACGATGCCGCCCTTGGCGATGCTGAGACTGACGTCTTCAAGCGCCAGCCCCTTGCGTGCGTAGGAGACCGACAGGCCCTTGACCTCCAGCAGGGCCGGCGCGCCTGCGTGTGCGGCAGTACTTGCCGTGACACTCATTTCTTGCCACGCCCGCCTGAAAGACGGTCGCTTAACTGCCGGCCGATGCCGTTGATGCCGCCGGGAGCGAACAGCAGCAGCAACAGCACCAGGATGCCGAACACCAGGTTGACCAGTTGCGGCTTGTTGTCCAGAAACAGTTTGCCAATCACCCCCGCTGAGTCCCCCGCTTGATTGGCAAAGCCGGTGATGATGGTGGGCAGCAGCAGCCACACCGCCGCACCGATGATCGCACCGCGCAGCGAGCCCATGCCGCCAATGATGATCATGGCAATGAACTGGATCGCGAAATCGATATTGAAAAACTCGGCAGTCACGTTGGTCATCAGGGTCGAGAACAGGGCGCCGGCCACCGCCGCGATGGCCGAGCTGAAGGCGAAGGCCTTCAGACGCAGGATGCGCACGTCAATCCCTGCCGAGGTGGCGGCCAGTTCGTGGTCACGCATCGCCATCAGTGCGCGCCCTTCGCGGGTGCGCATGCTGTTGGCGAGACCCCAATAGACCAGCGCCACCAGCGGCAGCAAAAAGAAATACCAGCGCATCGGCGTGTTCAGTTCCCAGCCAAACAGGAAGGCGGGCTTGAGCGGAATGCCGACCACGTCAAAGAACTTCAACTGGTATTCGGTGATCAGAAAGATCACGATGTAATGCACCGCCATGGTCGAGAGCACAAAGTAGAGGCCGCGCACCCTGAGCGACGGCAATCCGGCCAATGCGCCGGCCAGCGCGCCGGCCAGTGCGGCCACCATCAGCACCAGCGGAAACGGCCAGCCCCACTGCGTGCCCGCTGCCGCGCCGGCCATCGCGCCGACCGCGTAAAACGCGGCATGCCCGATCGAGATCAGGCCGGCCACGCCGGTCAGATAGGTGAGCGACAGCGCACCGAGCGCGGCGATCAGCATCAGGTTGATTTGCGTCAGCCCAAGGTTGAGCAACTGCAGGTTCGACAGGCGCACGCCGAGGATGGCGCGGTCGGTCAGCAGCACCGGCAGGTAGAGCAGAACGGCGATGCCGATGGCGAGCCCGATCCAGCGGCGCGGGCTGGCACGGGCAGGTGTGGCGAATGCGGCCGTGGTGGACGCAACCGTGGTGGACGCAACAACGACCGGCGTTGCTGTCATGCGCGCTACACCCGGCCCAGCTCACGCTGGCCAAACAAGCCCCACGGGCGCACCATCAGGATCAGCAGCAGCGGCGCATAGATCATGATGTCGGCCGCCTTGGGCGAGATGTAGGCGGCAGCCAGTTGCTCGGTGACACCGACCAGCAGACCGCCAATCACCGCTCCCGGAATGCTCTGCATGCCGCCAATCACCACAGCTGGCAGGGCGAGCAGGCCAATCGATTCGAGCGAGGTCGAGGCCAATTGCAGTTGACCCAAAAACATGCCGCCAATCGCGGCGAGCACACTGCCGATGGCCCAGGCCAGGCGGTTCATGCGGTTGACGTTGATGCCCGACACGAGTGCCGCCTCGTGGCTGTTGGCCGTGGCGCGCATCAACAGGCCGGTTGAGGTGTAGCGGAAGAACAGCGCAAAACCGGCCATGCAGGCCCAGCTGACGGCTGCGGCAATCAGGTGCAGTTTGGAGATGCGCACGTCGCCCAGCATGAAAATGCCCGATGGCAGCGGCGTCACCAGAGGGCGTCCGGACGGGCCGTAGAAGATTTCAATGGCGGCACGCAACACGATCGACAGTGCCAGCGTCGCCATGATGATGGACAGCATCGGCCGGCCTGACAGCGGCTGGATCAGCAGTATCTGGATCAGCACGCCCAGCAGCGCCGCCGCCGCCACCAGAAACAGCATGGCAAACGGAAACGGCAGTTCCATCAGCGTGACGCCGGTGACGGCGAGGTAAGCGCCGCACACCACCAGCATGCCCTGGGCAAAGTTGAATACCTCGGTTGCCTTGAAGATCAAGGCGAAGCCGAGGGCGACCAGGCCATAAATGCTGCCCAGGGCCAGACCGCTGAAAAGAACTTGGGCCAGCACGGCTGATTACTTCAGATACTTGACGTAATCGCTATAGTTGCCGAAGGCCTTGTAGGTCTTGGCCTGGTAGTCGTAGGTGTAGGGGCGCAGCTGCGACAAACCGAGGTGATTGTCCGGTGTGTACTTGATCGGCGCGGACAGGCCCTTGGTGTCGAGCTCGTAGCCCTTGTTGAGCAACGCTACCAGTTTTTCACGGGTCGGCTCCGGGCCGGTCTTGGCAAGCGCATCAGCGGCAAGCATGGCGGTGACCCAGCCGGACACGTAGTTGATGTCGTCCTTGAGCACGCCGCGATTGTTCTTGGCAGCTGCCGCAGTCATTTCGCGCGTGCCCGGCTCATCGACACCGCCCGGCGTGAAGCAACTGACAAAATAATAGTTCGCGCCAGTATCGGGCCCGAGCGCGGCGTAGACTGCTGGTGTGCCGAGGTAGGTGATGGCAAAGGTCGGAATCTTCAGGCCGTATTGCTGCATGGCGCGCATCAGCAACAGCGAGGTCGAGATGCCGCCGTGGATCGTCACAAAATCGGGTTTCAGATTGACGATTTCGAGCACTTGCGCGTTGGCGTCGGCTGCGGTTACCTTGATCGGGATCGACTTGGCGCTGCCGCCGACAGAGGCGATGGCGGTTTGCACGTGACCGAGATACTCGGCACCGGAAGCCACATCGAGGTGTACCACCGCGATCTTGGGGGCCTTGACCTTGAGCCGGTCAGCAAAGAAGCCGACGCCTACCTGGGCCATTTCCTTGAAGCCGCAGAAGCCGTTGTAGTACATCGGGTTGGCCGGCTCCAGCCCCGCTTTGGTTGAGGTATAGGTGCCGACAATCGGCACCTTGCCTGCCTTGATGGCCGGCATCAAGGCCACCTGCGCGCCCGAATTGCCGATCCCCGAGATGCCGATCACCGGCGTCTGGTTGGCCAGTTTTTCGTAGTTGATGCGGTTACGCGCGGCATCGTAGCGGTCGTCTTCGACCAGCACATTGACCTTGCGGCCGTGGATGCCGCCGGCCTCGTTGATCTTGCGCATGTAGTCCTGAAAACCGTTGGTGTACGGCACTTGCGAGGCCGCCACCGGACCGCTCATGTCCATCATCACGCCCCAGTCGATGCGGTCTTTGTAGACGCCATCGGCGGGCACCTCGAACGCGGCTGCCCCAAACGCCAGGGCGGTGCCGGCCAGCAGTACCGCCAGTGTGGCGTGCTTGCTCTGATGTGATTTCATGTTGTCTCCGGGAAAGGCGCACCGCACGGCGCGCAGGGTGAAGAATGGGGCAGGTTGGGCTTGAAACAGGACGCAGCGGGCAAGATCAATATTTCGAAAATACGAAAGTTAATTTTTATTTTCGAAAAGTCTATCATGATTCCAAAATCTCGCAAGTTCAATTGTGGCCGTCGCTTTTGGCTGGCCTTGTGCTACGCCTTGGCGCGTTGTGTGCGGCTCTCGAGCGGCGGTGAGTGAGGTTAAGTGAAGCGAAGGAAAGGGCCGATTTACGCCGGCTGCAGCGTGAAGCCGCGATAGCCCGCCTGAATCACGTCTTCGCAAATCACGGTGTAGTTGGCCAGGCCGCCGAGGTAGGGCAGGATGGCGCGTGCCTTGCCCGGCACGTTGGCGCCCATGTACCAGGAGTTGGTGCCGGTGAACAGGGTTTTGCCGGCCACTTCGTTGACATGCACGCCCCATTGCTGCTCGGCGCTTGCTTCCGGCTCTGCGCTGCGCAAGCCTTCGGCCCGCAGGTGGCCGATGCAGCGTGCGATCCAGTCCACGTGCTGTTCAATGGCGACAATCACATTGGTCAAAATCGAGGGGCTGCCTGGCCCGGTGATGAAAAATAGGTTGGGAAAGCCCGCGCTCATCAGACCCAGATAAGTTTGGGGGCCGCCCGCCCATTTGGCTTTGAGAGTGGCCCCACCACGGCCTTGAATCGCGATGCGGTCGAGCGCGCCCGTGACCGCGTCGTAGCCGGTGGCGAACACGATGCTGTCGAGTTCGTGGCTGGCGGCGCTGGTGCGAATGCCGGACGGCACGATTTGTTCGAGCGGTGTGGCGTGCAGATCAACCAGCTTGACATGCGGCAAATTGAAGCTGTTGTAGTAATCCGTATCGACGCAAATGCGCTTGGTGCCGATGGCGTGATCGGTGGGCGCGAGCATTGCAGCGACTTTGGGGTCTTTGACAATGCCGCGAATCTTGTTGCGCACGAATTCGGCCGCGCTGTCGTTGGCCGCCTGGTTGACGAAAATATCGTTGAAGGCGTGGGTGAAATTTGCACCGCCGCGCGCCCAGCGCCGCTCGTACTCCTCGTGACGTTCAGCCGCGCTCGCGTCAAAGGTGCCGCGCTGGCTGTACTCATACAAAATGCCGGAGCGCGTGTTGCGCGCATTCTTGCGGTGCTCGGCATAACGCGCCTTCCAGACCTGCTGCTCTTCCTCGGGCAACGGCCGGTTCCAGGCAGGGATGCTGAAGTTGGGGGTGCGCTGGAATACGGTGACGGCTCTCGCCTCACGCGCGATTTGCGGAATGATCTGAATGCCCGATGAGCCGGTGCCGATCACGCCGACCCGCTGACCGCTGAAATCGACGGGCTGGTGCGGCCAGTTGCCGGTGTGATACCACTGGCCCTGGAAGCTGGCGAGGCCTGGTGTCTCCGGCACGCGCCCGGCCGAAAGACAGCCACCGGCGCAAATCACGAATTGCGCAGTGAGAGTTGCGCCGCGCTCGGTCTCGACCCGCCAGTGTTGTTGCGCCTCATCGTAGGTGGCAGCGGTGACACGCGTTTGCAGCGCAATGTCGCGGCGCAGATCAAAGCGGTCGGCCACATGGTTGATGTAGCGCAGGATTTCGTCCTGGCGCGGATAGCGCTCGCTCCATTGCCACTCCTGCTGCAATGCGTCGTCGAAGGAATACGAATACTGCATGCTCTCGACATCGCAGCGCGCACCGGGGTAGCGGTTCCAGTACCAGGTGCCGCCGACGCCGTCACCGGTTTCATAGATCTGTGTGGTCAAGCCCAACTGGCGCAGGCGGTAGAGCATGTACAGGCCGGCGAAGCCGGCGCCAATCACGACCGCATCGACATGGCGCGGCGGGGCAGAGGCAACGCTGCTCATGGCCGGCATGCCTTGGCGCAGGGTGACGCGGTGCTCGCCGCAGCGGAGGTCAGGAGCCGCATGCAGCGTTCCTGGCCGGCGCGCCGTGATGCAGTGCATTGCCAATCATGGCGCCGACGCAATCAAGTATCACGTTGCTCGCGCGCACCAGCTTGCCATGCATCAGCATGCCGTGCATGTGATCGGCCAGATGCAGGGCACTGACGCGCACGCCTGCGGCTTCAAGGCGCTTCGCGTAAGCGATGCCTTCGTCGCACAGGGGGTCGTGCGCCACCGTGAGCACCAGGGCGGGCGCCGTGCCGGCCAGGCTGGCGGCATTGAGCGGCGAGGCGCGCCAATCGGCGCGGTCACCCGCACGCGGCGTGTAGTGGCCGATGAAGTAATGCATGGTGGCGGCAGTCAGCGGTACGCCCGAGGTCACGCGCTGATACGAGGCGCTGCTGGCGGTGAGGTCCGTCACCGGGTAGAGCAAGGCCTGGAACAGCACCGGCGGCAGCGTGCCATCACGCGCCATCAATGCCAGCACGGCGGCCAGATTGCCGCCTGCACTGTCGCCGCCCACGCCGATGCGGCCCGGCGCGATGTGGAGCGCTGCGGTGTTGTCATGCACCCATTGATATGCGGCGGCCGAATCGTCGAGCGCCGCAGGAAAGCGGTGCTCGGGCGCGAGCCGGTAATCGACCGCGACCACGCAAATGCGCGCCAGGTTGGCGAGGCGCCGGCAGACGCGGTCGTGGCTCTCCAGATTACCGATCACCCAGCCGCCGCCGTGCAGGAACACCATGCAGGGCAGCATGTCATCCGCGCCGGTACTGGTGCCGCGATAGATGCGCAAGCGGAGTTCACCGGCCGGGCCGGGAATGGTGGTGTCGCGGACTGAAGCGACGGCTTCGGCGGGGGGCTGCAGCACATCCCAGCTGGCCGCATAGGCGGCACGCGCGCCTTCCGGGGTCAGGGCTTCAAACGGCGGCTTGCCGGCTTTGCGGCCCAGTTCAAGCAGTCTTTCGACTTCAGGGTCGAGTGCAGGCATCAGGCGGCTCCGTTCTGGTCACACGCTTACCAAGGCTTCAGCGGGGTATTGCACGATGACGACTTCAAGGCCGTTGTCAGCCGAGACAAAATCGGGGGCGTCACCCGGGCCGGCGAAGAGGGTTGAGAGCGGGGGCAGTTCTTCGCCGTTGGTGCGCAGAGCGCCTTGTGTCACCACATAAAAACGCCCCGCACCCTTGGGGTGCGGCGGCGGCGCGGAGGTGCTGGTGTTGGGCGGCAGGCGGATGATCCATGCGGCCAGCCCGCCCGCTTGCGCATCAATCAGTGTCTCTTGCGTGGGCGCCTGCAGCGCCCTCAACTGTGCATTCGATAGCGTGACGGTTGGCGCACCGTGCGCCTGGCGTTTGGGAATGCGCAGCTTGAGCTTGTCGCGCGCCTCGGGTAAATACCAGGCGCCATCATCACTGAGCAGGCGCAATGTGAAGTAGGACACACCCTGTGCGCCTGAATGGAGCGGGCCATAGGCCGAATGGGGTGAAGCGTAGTGAACCGAAGGGGCGCTGACCGCGTGCTTGCCGAGGGTGGCACCACCTGCCACGAACACCTGAAACTGGTGCTCCAGATGAAAGTGGGTGGGCAGGCACCAATTGGCCGACTGCTCAACCAGAAACGCCTGCGGGCGCGGATGGCTCTGCGGATCGGCCACGATGAAGTCGGTAACCGCCCCCACGAATTGGGCTTTGGCCACCGCGCGCCGCGCCGGCCTGGCGCCTTCAAGGGTTTGTTGCAAAATCATGGTGGTGCCCTGTCCCTGATGTAGTGGCACGAAAAGTTCATTACTCGAAAACGCGCTCTCGGGCTCATGGTGCCAACTGCCAATCGGCCCCATGGCTGCTGCCATATCTGCGGCTTGCGCCTGGCCCCGGCGCCCCATCCTTGGCATTGGTTTTGGGTACAAAACCTGATCGTCACTGTCCTTGCATGTTGCTGCGAAAAGAGCAGTTGACCGGGTGAAATCTTGTTATACTGAAATTTCGAGAAAGCGAAATTATTTTCGATAAATGAAATATACCGCCTCTTGCGCGGCACGTCAATCCTGCTCGAGCGCGCGTGCCGGAGAAGGCAGTAGCGGAACCATGCGATGGGAAAAATGCGATGGACAGATTTACCGACAAGGTTTTCCTGATCTCCGGTGGCGCACGCGGTCTCGGCGGCGCACAGGCGCGCGGCCTGGTGGCCGAAGGCGGCATGGTGGTGATTGGCGACGTGCTGATCGAGCAGGGCAGGCAATTGGCGGGTGAGTTGGGCGCGGCGTGCAAATTTCTGCCGCTCGATGTGACCAGTGAAGCGCAGTGGCAGGAGGCTGTCGCGCTGGCCGAGGGCATGGGCGCGCTGCACGGTCTGGTCAACAATGCCGGTGTCTATACCCCGATGCCGCTGCGTGACACCGACAGCGCGCAATTCGAGCGCCACACGCGTGTCAATCAACTCGGCACCTTTCTTGGCATGCGTGCCGTGGTGCCGGCCTTCGAGCGTACCGGCAGCGGTGCGATCGTCAACATGTCATCCACGGTGGCACTGCGCAGCGCGCCCAACGCGATTGCCTACACCGCCACCAAGTGGGCGGTGCGCGGCATGACCAAGGCGGCGGCGCTGGAACTCGCGCCCAAAAACATCCGCGTCAACTCGGTGCATCCGGGCCCGATCGACACCAACATGCTCGACGTGCGCTCGCGCGAGGAAAACCTGCGGCGCGTGCAGCAGGTGCCGTTCAAGCGCCTGGGCACCAAGGAAGAAATTGCCGGGCTGATGTTGTTCCTGCTCTCGGACGCCAGCGTCTACATGACCGGGTCTGAAGTGGCGATGGACGGCGGCGCGTCCTTGTAGCCGCCCGCCATCGAACCAGACGTTTCTGCACGCCTCGTGTCATCGCATCCTGCGCCGCCAGTCATGCCATCACCCCAACGCTGCGACATCCTGGTGGTCGGCGCCGGCTTCGCCGGCCTGTGTCTGCTGCATCGTCTGCGCGGCATGGGCTATGCGGTGCGGGTGCTCGAAGCGGCGTCCGGCGTCGGAGGTGTCTGGCACTGGAACCGTTACCCCGGCGCACGCTGTGATGTCGAGAGTTTGCAATATTCGTATTCCTTTTCCTCCGAGCTTGAACAGGAATGGGAGTGGACCGAGCGCTACGCCTCGCAGCCGGAGATTCTGCGTTACATCGAGCACGTGGCCGACCGCTTTGATTTGCGCCGCGACATTCAATTGAACACGCGCGTGACGGCGATGGTGTTTGATGAAGCCAGTGCGCGCTGGGCGGTGCAGGCCGCGACCGCGAGCGGCGCTGGTGGCGCTG
Organism: Burkholderiales bacterium; assembly: GCA_031387185.1. GTDB lineage: Bacteria > Pseudomonadota > Gammaproteobacteria > Burkholderiales > JAEUOS01 > CANJDH01. Next base: position 3,593 of record JANNCZ010000852.1, on the reverse strand, counting down.
GCGGCGCGGCGGGCGCGCCAGCCATAGCGCGGTACTCGGCGCAGTTCTGCATCATGGCCACCGGCGCGCTGTCGAACGCGCGCCTGCCCGCCATCCCCGGCATCGAACGCTTTGCCGGCCAAGTCTGCCACACCGGCGCCTGGCCGCAGGACGGTGTGGATTTGACTGGCAAGCGTGTCGGCGTGATCGGTACCGGCTCGTCCGGCATTCAGGCGATTACCGCGATTGCCAGACAGGCCACGCACTTGACCGTGTTTCAGCGCACGCCCAATTTTTCGATTCCGGCGTGGAACGGCCCGCTTGACCCCGAGGCGCAACGCGCATGGAAGGCGATTTATCACGAGTACCGCGCGCGCGCGCGCGAGATCGGCTCGCTCTACGAGTTCAGCGACAAGGCCGCTGCCGAGGTCAGTGAAGAAGAGCGCGTGCGCGAATTCCAGCGGCGCTGGGACAAAGGCGGCGTCAACTTTGTGCATGCCTTCAACGACCTGATGATCAATCAGGCTTCCAATGACAGCATTGCCAATTTTGTCCGCGCGCGCATCCGCGCCACGGTGCGCGATGCGCAGGTGGCCGAGGTCCTGTGCCCGACCGATCATCCGCTCGGCGCCAAGCGTATTTGTGTCGATACCGGTTATTACGAGACCTACAACCGCGCCAACGTGACGCTGGTCAATTTAAGAAAAACCCCGATTGTTGAAGTAACCGAAAGCGGTGTGCGCACTGCGGAGGCGTCGCATGAACTCGATACGCTGGTCTGCGCCACCGGTTATGACGCGCTGACCGGCGCCGTGCTCGCCATCGACATTCGCGGAAGCAAAGGCCTCACGCTGCGCGGAAAATGGGCTAACGGGCCGCGCACCTATCTCGGTTTGATGACCCACGGCTTTCCCAACTTCTTCATGATTACCGGAGCGGGCAGTCCCTCGGTGCTGGTCAACATGGTTGTCGGCATCGAGCACCACACCGAGTGGATCAGCGACTGCCTCGCGCATTTGCGCAAGCGGGGCCACAACACCATCGAGGCGGACCAGGCGTTTGAAGACCAGTGGGTCGAGCATGTCAATGCCGCCGCAGCCAAAACCCTGCTGCCCAAAGCGAACTCGTGGTTTCTCGGCGCCAACATCCCCGGCAAGCCGCGCGTGTTCATGCCCTATGTCGCCAGGATCGGCACGTACCGCCGCGAGTGTCAGCAGGTGGCCGATGCCGGCTACCAAGGTTTTGTGCTTGGCCGTGCCGCCGCCGCGCAACGCGTGCCCGCACGCGTGTGAGTGCACGTCGTTTGAATTAAACTTTTTCCCAGGAGCCATCATGAAACTCGGATTTTTCACCATGCCGATGCACCCCATCGGCAAAGACTGGCGCACTTCCCTGGCTGAAGACCGCGCCACCTTTCAACTCGCCGATGAACTCGGCTTCGTCGAAGGCTATGCCGGCGAACACGCCACCGATCCAGAGGAAAACATTACCTCGGCCGCACTGTTTCTGGCGACGCTGGTCGATAGCACCAAGACCATTCGGCTCGGCACCGGCACCACCAACATGCCGAATCAGCACCCGGCAGCGATTGCCGGCAACCTCGCCATGCTCGACCATTTGCTCGGCGGGCGCTTCATCTTTGGCATTAGCCCGGGCGCGCTGCCGTCGGACGCAGAGGTGTTTGGCAACATGGATCTGCCGCGTCCGAAAATGTTTATCGAGTCGATCAACCATGTGCTTGCGCTCTGGGCCGGCCAGCCGCCGTATGACCTCAAAGGTGAATTCTGGAACATCTCGACCGCGCGCACCCATCAGCCCGAGACCGGCATGGGCACGATTCCGCGGCCCTTGCAGCGCCCGCATCCGCCTATCGTGGTGACGGCAGTGGCACCGTTTTCACAAGGCATCACCGAGGCCGCAGCGCGGGGCTGGGAGCCGATCTCCGCCAATTTCCTGTATCCAAAATGGGTCAAGACCCATTGGGGAAAATACGTTGAAGGCTGCGCGCGCGGCAATCGTCCGGCCAACATTGCGAATTGGCGCGTTGCCAAGACTGTGTTCGTCGCCAACGACGCAGCCACTGCCGAAGCCTATGCCAGCGGCAGCGATGGCCCTTACTACTATTACTACCGCTCCCTGTTTGCCAAGCTCAAGCGGCGCGGCGCACTCGGCGTGTTCAAGGACGATCCCAAGCAGCCCGACGACACCGTGACGCTGGAAAAAGTGATCGACAAACTGGTGATTCGCGGCACGCCGTCTGAGGTGGCGGATAAAATTCGCGCACTCCAGGAAGAGACCGGCCCGTTCGGCACGCTGCTCTATGCCGGTGTCGACTGGAAAGACAAGACGCTTGCGCGCAACTCGATGGTGTTGATGGCGGAAAAAGTATTGCCGCTGCTCAATGCCTGACAGGTGTGATGCCTGGCCACGATAGAGCGATAGAGGAATGCGGGTGGTGCAGATTGTTCGGCTTGTTCGGACACTCCAGTTACTGCGCCGCCCGGCTCCCAATTTGTAATTCGTAATTCGCATTCAACAGATCACGTCCATGACTTCAGCCATGAAACAGGTATTGCTTGACGGCACGCACGATGCGCGCGAACTGCGCAACGCGCTTGGCCGTTTTCCCACCGGGGTGACGGTGATCACCACCTGCGCACCCGGTGGCAAGCGCGAAGGGCTGACGGCGAATTCGTTTTCGGCGCTCTCGCTGGACCCGCCTCTGGTGTTGTGGAGCATCGGGCGCAAGTCGGCATCGATTGCCAGCTTTGTCGAGTCGGGTCATTTCGCCATCAATGTGTTGCGCGCCAGCCAGACGGATATCTCGCACCGTTTTGCCACGCCCAGCGCAGATAAATATGCGGGTCTGGCGGTCGAGGCCGGCTTCGGCGGCTCGCCCTTGCTGCCGGGTGTGTTGGCGAGTTTCGAGTGCAAGACTGAAACCACTATCGAGGGTGGTGACCATCTGCTGTTTGTCGGACGCGTGCACCGCATCTGCTATGGCGACGGTGAGCCGCTGATCTTCAACGCCGGCCGTTACTCCACCGCGCAGGCCTTGCGTGCCGGGTCGGCGCAGTCTGACCTGGATGCGGTATGGGGAGGGCTGGGATGAATGTGTCCTGGCGCCCACCCCTCATCAGCCTGCAAAACCAGAACATTGTTGACATGAACATGAAGACTCCTTCCCACAACGGCATGCCGGTCAGCGTTACCATCCCGGCGCTGCTCGATGAGCAAGCGCAAAAATATGACGACAATGACGCGGTGGTTGCCGGTACCTGGCGGCTCTCGTACCAGCAATTGCGCGCCGAAGTGCGGCGCACCGCCAAGGGCTTAATGGCGCTCGGCGTGGCGCGGGGCGGCCATGTTGCGATCCTGATGGGTAACCGCATGGAGTGGCTGATATCGTTTCTTGCTGTGCAGCAGCTCGGTGCGACAGTAGTGGGCTTGAACACCTGGGCCACGCCACGTGAACTGGCCTTCGCGATTGAACACGCTGACGTGACCTGTGTGATTGCCGTGGAGCGGTTTCGCAAGGCTGATTACCGCGCCGTGCTGGGCAGCATGCAGCCTTGGGACAAGAGCTTTCCGAAGCTGCGGCATATTGTCTGGCT
>JANNCZ010000845.1:0-3274 GCA_031387185.1 Burkholderiales bacterium | reverse complement strand
GACGGCTACGGCGATTCATCATCACGAAGGGCGTTATCTGATCGCCTGCGACGGCGCCAATTCGATCATCCGCAAATGGCTGGGCATCGAGTTTGAAGGGTTGACGTATCCCGAGAAGTTTTATTGCGTGACCACGCCGTTCCCGTTTGAGGCGCACTTCGACAATCTCTCCAACGTCAACTACGTGGCCGACCCGGAGCAGTGGTTTGTGCTGCTGCGCGTGCCCGAGTTGTGGCGGGTGTTGATCCCGGTGCCGGATACGACACCCGATACAGAGATCACGGCAGATACCTACACGCAGGCAGCACTCAAACGCATTGTGCCGAACGACGAGAACTACACCGTGCGCCATCGCACTATCTACCGCGTGCATCAACGCGTGGCCAAACAATATCGCCGCGGCAACGTATTCCTCGCGGGGGATGCCGCCCACATCAACAATCCGCTCGGCGGCATGGGCATGAATGGCGGCGTGCACGACATGCTCAATCTCGCGGACAAGTTGCTCGCCGCAATCGGCGGCGCGGAAGACCAGTTGCTCGACCGCTACGAGCGCCAGCGCCGCACCGTGTGCTACGACTACGTGCAGGCGCAGAGCATGCGCAACAAGGCCGAGATGGAAGAGAAGAGCGGGGCCGGGCGCGCCAGGCGGCTCGCGGACATGCGCGCTTTGGTGGCCGACGCGGCGGCCACCAAAGCGTTTTTGGTCCGTAATTCGATGCTCGCCAGTCTGCGCGACGCCGCGGCCATCGAGTAAGCAACGCGCTCTGGGCGCTGCTTCCGGCCGCGCGATTGATGCGATGCAATATGGCATAATTGGAGACCGTTTTCGCTCTCAATCCGTCTCTGAACTGCTCGCAACCCGCAGCGCATTGTTTGAGGCCGGTTCGATCACAAATCCGTGATGCCGGTTGATGCGCCGCACCCGGAATCCCGCCATGACATTCACGCTCTACGACAAACTGTTCGACTCCCACATGGTGCATCAGGAAGAAGATGGCACCGCGCTGATTTACATTGACCGCCATCTCGTGCACGAGGTGACCAGCCCGCAAGCCTACGAGGGCCTGCGCGTGGCCGGGCGCAAGGTGTGGCGCACTGACTCCATCGTCTGCACTGCTGACCACAACACGCCCACCACCGGCTGGGAGCGTGGCATCGACGGCATCACTGACCCCACCTCGAAAGAGCAGGTCATCACGCTCGACAAAAACATGAAGGCGCATGGCGGCGCGCTGGCGTATTTTCCGTTTCTCGACAAGCGTCAGGGCATCGTCCATGTGATCGGGCCGGAGCAGGGAGCCACGCTGCCGGGCATGACGGTGGTCTGCGGTGATTCGCATACCTCGACCCATGGCGCGTTTGCCTGCCTTGCGCATGGCATCGGCACCTCGGAAGTCGAGCATGTGATGGCCACCCAGTGCCTGGTGTCGAAGAAAATGAAGAATATGCTGGTCGAGGTCGAAGGCACGCTCGCTGCCGGCGTCACTGCCAAGGACATGGCGTTGGCGATCATCGGCCACATCGGCACCGCAGGCGGCACCGGCAGCGCAATTGAATTTGCCGGCAGCGCTGTGCGCGCGCTGACGATGGAAGGGCGCATGACCCTGTGCAATATGGCAATTGAAGCCGGTGCGCGCGCGGGCATGGTCGCGTTCGACGAGTTAACGGCGGCGTATCTGAAAGGCCGCACCTTCGCGCCCACTGGCAAAGAATGGGACATCGCAGTGGAGTACTGGAAGACGCTCAATTCGGATGACGGTGCGCAGTTCGACACCGTGGTCAAGCTGCGTGCCGAGACCATGATGCCGCAGGTGACCTGGGGCACCTCGCCCGAAATGGTGACCGGCATTGACGGGCGCGTGCCAGATCCGGAAAAGCTCAAGGACGCAGGGCGCCGCAGTGACATGGAGCGCGCGCTGACGTACATGGGGCTCACGCCCAATACCCTGATGGCCGATATTCGCGTCGACAAGGTGTTCATCGGCTCGTGTACGAATTCGCGGATTGAGGATATTCGCGCCGCTGCCTGGGTGGTGAAGCGTCTGGGCAAGCGCGTGGCATCCAACGTCAAGCTGGCACTGGTGGTGCCAGGCTCGGGCCTGGTCAAAGTGCAGGCTGAATCCGAAGGCCTCGACAAGGTGTTCAAGGACGCCGGTTTTGAATGGCGCGAACCGGGATGCTCGATGTGCCTGGCGATGAACGCCGACAAGCTCGAGCCGGGTGAGCGCTGCGCCTCTACATCGAATCGCAATTTTGAAGGCCGCCAAGGCACCGGCGGGCGCACCCATCTGGTCAGTCCGGCGATGGCGGCCGCAGCGGCGATTGAAGGCCATTTTGCCGATGTGCGGCGCTTGGCATAGAGAAAAATCATGGATAAATTCACCGTACATCATGGATAAATTCACCTTACACAAGGGCCTTGCCGCCCCGATGGATCGCGAGAATGTTGACACCGACGCGATCATTCCCAAACAGTTTTTGAAGTCGATTCATCGCACCGGATTCGGCGTCAATCTGTTCGATGCCTGGCGTTACAAAAACGAAGGCCAGCCTGGCATGGACAATTCGAAGCGGCCGCTGAATCCCGATTTCATCCTCAATCATGCGCGTTATCAGGGCGCGTCGATTTTGGTCGCGGGCAAAAATTTTGGCTGTGGCTCGTCGCGTGAGCACGCGCCCTGGGCCTTGCAGGAGTATGGTTTTCGCGCCGTGATCGCACCCTCGTTTGCCGACATTTTTTTCAATAATTCCTACAAGAACGGGTTTTTGCCCGTGGCGCTGACCGAGTTACAGGTGCGCCGCCTGATCGATGAGATCAAGGGCTTTGCCGGCTATCAATTGACGATTGACCTGGCCAGCCAAACGGTGACGTCACCCGGCGGGGACGTGATGGCCTTTGACATCACCCCGCATCGCAAGTACTGCCTGTTGAATGGCTTTGACGATATTGGCCTGACCTTGCGCCAGTCGGAAAAAATCAAAGCGTTCGAATCGGCACGGCGCGCGCGCCATCCCTATTATTTCAATACGCGGATCGCTTGAGAACATGAAAATTGCAGTCCTGCCCGGAGACGGCATCGGCAAAGAAATCACCATCGAAGCAGTGCGTGTGTTGAAGGCACTCGCGCTGCCGCTGACGCTGGAAGAAGCGCCTGTCGGCGGTGCCGCTTACGATGCGCTGGGTGATCCGTTGCCCGAGTCAACCCTGAAGCTGGCCAAAGACGCCGACGCCATTTTGTTCGGCGCGGTGGGCGGCTGGCAATACGACACC
>JANNCZ010000828.1:0-8691 GCA_031387185.1 Burkholderiales bacterium | reverse complement strand
CCCGGCTCCCGTGCCGGAGGAGGGCGTGGATTGGGTGAAGGTGACGATTCAGCGGCGCATTGTGAAGCCAGAGGTGATGCGGCTGGTGACGGATGCGGACGAGCGCTTTCAGTTGACGCAGCGCGAGCGCATTACGCTCGGGGCGTTGGCGCAGACCGAAGGCATGACCGCCAGGGAGTTGGCTGCCATGCTGAAGACGGATGGGGCGGATGAGCTTGGGGTGTGGCTCGGGCGATTGCAGACGTTTGCGCTGGTACGGACTGCCGGGCGCACCCAGGGGACGCGCTATTTTGTTGACCCGGAATTGTTGCGTGGCTCCGATCTGAAGGTACCGACCACGCTGCTGCGGATCGAGCCACATCGCTTGATGGAACTTGTGCGTGAGGATTTGCGGCGTTACCCGCGTTCAAAAATTGGCGAGATCAGTGGCCGCATTGGTCCGGAGCTGAACCGGTCGCAACTTAAGAAGGCGCTGGCGGAATTGGTGGGTAATTCCGTAGTGGTGATGGAAGGGGAGCGGAACCGTGCGCGCTATCGGCTGGTGGCTGATAAATGAGCCATTTCTATTAGCTCAAAACCCGGCTAATCGAACCAACTTTTTGGCTGTTTTGAGCTAATCCGGTCAATAGAAATATATAACTCATTGTTTTTATTTGAATTTTTATCTACTCTTATGCGGCGAATCAGCCAATAAAAGTTAATAGAAAAGCCAATAGAACGCATGGCCTACACCGACATCAACAGCGAAGACCGGCTGGTGCAAGCCACCTTTGCCGAGCATCTGGAAAAGGTGCTGGGCTGGGAGAGTGTCTACGCGTGGAACCAGGAGACGTTTGGCGCGGCGGGCACGCTGGGGCGTGCGAGTGAGCGCGGCTGCCGTGGATGCGGCCGAGCTTGACCCTGACCAGACCGCGCTTCTCGAAAGATTGCTCGGACGGGATTACGAAGTCATCACCACCGACAAGCGCCTGGCCAAGATTGCTGCGGATTTTGTCGAGCATTGCAGTACGCGATGGGAGGCCGGCAAGTCGATGTTGGTATGCATCGACAAAATCACCTGCGCGCGCATGTTGATGCTGATTGGACCGATGTGGCAGGCGAAAGCGGCGTCGGTTCGGGTCGAGGCCAACGCGAAGGCGGCCGAAATTGCTGCCGCGCCGGATGATGAAACCCGGCAGGTGCTGCATGCGCAACGTGACCGCTTGTTGGCGAAAGCAGCGTGGCTGGATGAAACGATCGTCGAGATCATCATCAGCGAGGCGCAAAACGAAGTCGCGGACTTCAAGAAGTGGGGCTTCGACATCATCCCGCACCGCGCCCGCATGAAGCAGGGTTTTGAGACGCCGGATGGCAAGCGCGTGGATGTGGAGTCGGCATTCAAGAACCCCGAGCATCCGTTCCGCGTGGCGATGGTGTGCGCCATGTGGTTGACGGGCTTCGATGTCGAGTGCCTGTCCACGCTCTATATCGACAAGCCGATGCGCGCCCACACGCTGATGCAGGCGATTGCCCGCGCCAACCGGCGTTATCCGGGCAAGGACTTCGGCCTGATCGTTGACTACAACGGCATGCTCAAGAGCCTGCGCGAGGCGCTTGCCCAATACGCGCTGGGCGATGACGGTGGCGACGATGACATCGTTGCGCCGATTGAGGAGCGCGTTGCGGCTTTGCAGGATGCACTTGATGTTACGGAAGCGCACCTGCAGAGTTTGGGATTCGAGCCGGCTGGTCTGATTGGTGCAAAAGGCTTCGCGAGGATTCAGGGCTTGGCGGATGCCGTGGATGCGGTTTACACGAATGACGAATCCAAGCGCCGCTTCGAGATTCTGGCGCGCGTGGTGTTCAGCCGTTTCAAGGCGCTATTGGTCGAGCCGTCGGCACTGACCTATGCCGAGCGTCACGACAATATCGAGGCGATTTATAAAAAACTGACCGAGCGGCGCGATACGGCGGATGTGAGCGAGCTGCTCAAGATTCTGCATCGCATTGTCAACAAGGCCATTGATACGCAATCCCCGGGCGGCGATCAGGCACGGGGCCTGACGGTGGACCTCTCGTTGATCAACATGGAAAAGCTGCGCGCTGAATTTGGCAAGAGGGTAAAGCGCAAGGCCACGGTGATTGAGGACATTCGCCAAGTGGTCGAGGACAAGCTGGCTCAAATGCTGGCGCAGAACCCGCTACGCATGAACTACGAGAAGAAATATCAGGAAATCATCGCGGCATACAACCAGGACAAGGACAGAGCCACCGTCGAGGACACGTTCGCCAAGTTGATTGATTTGGCGAACAGCCTGGATGCGGAGCAGCGCCGTGCGGTGGAGGAAGGGCTGAGCGAAGAGCAACTGGCATTGTTCGACTTGCTTTTGCGTGATGATTTGTCGAAAACGGATCGTGAGCGCATCAAGCAAGCCAGCCGCGAGTTACTGGCCGGTGTGTTGCTGGTGATCGCGCCGCTGGATCGTTGGACGGAGAAGGAGCAGACGCAGGCGGAGGTACAGACCTTCATTCTCGATCACGTGTACCAGACGCTTCCCGAGCCACCGTATACGCCGGATGACAAGCAGCACGTTGCCGAGTTGGTGTATCGGCATATTTGGCAGCAAAGTGTTGGTTCGTAACCGGTGCCCTGTCTGCTTTCAACGTGTGAAATGGTGATCCCGTAAGAGCCGCGTCAGGCGAGTGTGCACGGGCCGGTCTGCGACGATCTGGTTGGGCTTGCTCCCGGGACGCCAACCAGTCAATGCCCGGAAACCCATGACCAGAGACGTTCTTCAAGGACATTACTCGCACAGCGTTGGTGGACAAGGCTTTCAGCCTGATGTGCGAATGTGGGCTAAAGTCGCAGCATGACACCGAAGATCATCATCGTGGGGGCCGGGCCGGTCGGTGCGGTGACTGCATTGGCGATGGCGCAGCAGGGCATGGACGTCACCTTGCTCGAAGCCGATGCCGTCTATGACGACAAGCCGCGCGCTGCCACTACGCATGCCTCGACGCTGGAGATGCTGGCACAACTGGGCATTGTTGACGAGGTGATTGCGCAGGGCCTGATCTCGCCGCGCTTTCAGCATTGGGATCGCGTCAGCGGTGAGTTGATTGCCGAGTTTGACTACACGCGTCTCGCGGGCGTCACGCCCTATCCCTATGCGCTGCAGTGCGAGTCGCACAAGCTGGTCAACATTGCGCTGGGGCGCCTTAACAGCTATGCCAATGCCCGCGTGCTGCGTCGGCATGAGGTGACGCGCGTGACGCAGACCGCTGACGCGGTTGAAGTGGAGGCGCAAATGCCTGACGGCCTGGTGAAGCTCGGCGCTGACTATGTGCTCGGCACCGACGGTGCCCGCAGTGTGGTGCGCCGCGCCATCGGCGCCGAGTTTGCGGGCTACACCTTTCCCGAGCGCTTTATCGGCATGACGACGCCGTTTGATTTCGAGGCGCACTATGGCTACGCCAATCGCAGTTACTTTGCCGACCCGGCGCGCTGGGTGGCGCTGTTCAAGGTGGCGAGCAATGATCTCAAGGGCATCTGGCGCGTGATTTCGCCGGCCACCAGTGATGAGCCGGACGAAGCGGTGTTGTCCGAAGCCGCTTTGCAGCAGCGCATGCAACATTTTTTCCCGCAAGCCGGGGTGGGCAATGGGGCGTTCGAGATCCGTTATCGCGGCGTCTACCGTTTTCACCAGCGCGTCGCCTCGCTGTTTCGCAAGGGGCGCATCTTCATTGCCGGTGACGCCGCGCATGTCAACAACCCGGCCGGTGGTCTTGGCATGAACAGCGGCATTCACGACGGCATGGAGCTGACCGAGATTCTCGCCACCGTCATGCGCGACCGGTACGACGAGACCTTGCTGGAGCGCTACCAGCGCCGCCGCCGCGCTCTCAATATCGAGTTTGTGCAGCGTGACACCGTGCTCAACAAACGCCGGCTCGAAGAGAGCGACCCGCAAGTGCGGCGCGCGCATCTGGACCAACTGCGGCGCATGGCGGACGACCCCGCTGCGCACCAGGCGTTTTTGCTGCGGGCTTCGCTGATTGAAAGTGTGCGGCGGGCAAGGCTTGTTTTATGACGACCACACCGGCCGCGATTCCCCACCGCAAACCCAGTCTCGACACGCTCGCTACGCGCGGCAAAATTGCCGTCGTCGTGCCGGCCACCAATACCGTGGTGCAGCCCGAGTTTGAGGCGATGCGCCCGCGCGGTGTCACCAACCATGTCACGCGCATGACCTTGCCGCCGCGCCCCTATGTGGACATGGAGCAATACCGCCGCGCGCTCGATACGGAAGAAGGTAACCTCGACGAGGCGCTGCATCTGGTGCTGCCGTGCGAACCGCATGTGGTGGCGCATGGGCATTCGATTCATTCGTTTCGCGGTGACCGCGCGCGCGCTGCGCACGAGCAGAACACGCTCGAAGCCTTGTGCGGCGTGCCGTTCATCACGCCGTCGATGGCGGTGCTCGCGGGTCTTGAGGCCATTGGCAATCCAAAACGTATCGCGATCCTTACGCCGTACTGGCCGCCAGCCGATACGCTCATCACCGAGTTTTTCACTGCTTGCGGCTATGAGGTCATCAAGGCGCACGGCTTGAAGGCCACCGGCCCGACGGCGGTGGCACAAATCACGCTCGATGAGATCCGCGCCGGTTTCAAGGCGGCGGACGACGCGCGCGCCGAGGTGCTGATCCATGTCGGCACCAACCTGCCGGTGTCGGCCATTACCGGCGAGATTGAGGCCGCGCACGGCAAGCCGCTGATTGGCGTCAACGTGGCGACTTACTGGCAGGCGCTGCGGCGCATTGGTGTTGCAGACCGCATCGCCGGCTTCGGACTGCTGCTGGCCCGGCATTGACCCATTCATTCATTCATTCATTCATTCATGCATTCATTCAAACAAGGAAAGCAGCCATGCACCCCAAAGCCCAATACCTGTTCACCGCTGCAATGGATGTCGATGCGGACAAAGAGGCGCTGTTCAACGAGGTCTACGATGTCGAACACGTCCCGCAACTGTTGAAGGTGCCGGGTGTGCTGGCCGTGCAGCGTTTCAGGCTCGCGCCGCTGACCATGAGCATCGGTGGTGAACTCAAGACCATGGTGGCCGGGGGCGAACCCAAGTACACCGCCACCTATGAACTGGAAAACGCCGAAGTGCTGGCCAGTGATGCATGGGCGAAGGCGGTGGAAGAAGGGCGCTGGCCCGCGCAGGTGCGCCCGTTTACGCGCAACCGCCGCCACACCTTGCGCAAGCTGATGTAGACCCTTGGCAGTGCAGCAACCTCTCCGCGCTGGCGCCGCGCGAGGGGCACCAGCGCACGCCCGCTGAAGGGGGTCAGGCGCCGGTGTACACCGGCGCTGGCTGGCCGAAATAGCCTTCGAGCAGGTGATACACCAGCGCGTAATTCTTCGAGCGCGTGCTGGTGTGGGCAATGCCGGGCATGACGATGAACTGCTTGTCGGGGTTGGCAAGTTTCTCGAAAAAATTCGACAGGTCGCGAAAGCTCGCGATACCGTCGTATTGCCCACGCATGATGAGTGCAGGCACGGTGATTTTTTCGGGATCACAAACCGGCAAGTTGGCTGACATGTCGATGTAGGTGCCGGTCGGCACACTGTCGTCGAGCGCGAGTACGGCGTCGGCAAAGGCTTCAACGATGGTCTGGTCGCTGGTGCCGGGGTGGTCGCGCGTGAAAATGCTGCGGATCATGTTGCGGTCGATCGCGCGCCGGTTGCTGGCCTGGTAGGCGGCGAGGCGCTTCTTGCGCTCGGCCAGGGTCGGGCTGCCTTCGCCGGTCCAGACCATGGCATCAAGCGCGAGGCGCGCCACACGTTCAGGCTGGCGCTGCGCGAACAAGGCCGCGCGCAAGGCGCCGGATGACGAACCGTAGGTCAGCAGTTTCTGCCCGCCATTGCGCTGCATGATGGTGTCGCTGACCACGGCGAGATCATCGGCGCCATCTGCAATATTGGCGTTCATGGCGCGGGTTTTGTCGGAGCGGCCATAACCTTCGCAATCGAAGCACCAGGTGTCGTAGCCGAGACGTGCGAACCAGTCCATGGTGGAAGTGGGCTTGCCGGGGATTTGCAAATCGAACACCGGTGTGGACGACACGGAGGAGCCATGCACAAACAAAATTGTGCCGCGCGAGCTGGCGCGGCCCGTGGCCTCGGCTGGGTTGCGCAATTTCTTGTTCCATAAAAACAGCCGCACATTTTGATTGGCCGCGCGCTTGGTGGCCCAGTGTTCGGTGCCGATCACTACTGGCGCTGCGCCTGTCGTGCCAGACGCGCCTGATGCGGATGCGCTGGCGGCGGTCTGTGCGCCCGCAGTGTTGGTGGCCGTGGCGGCGAGACTGCCGGCCACGAGCGTGGTGACGGTGGTTGCGGCACCGGTCAGAAAATCACGGCGTGCAACAGGAGTCGATTCAGTCATGATGCGCTTCCGGATTGGGTGTCTGATTCGAAGAATGGCTGAAGAAGCGCTCTGGGAGCCATTCTTCAAGCCATAAAAAAAGGCGCTGCCTCGAATCTAAGCAGCGCCTTTTGGATTTGGTGGAGAAGAAGGGGATCGAACCCTCGACCTCCGCATTGCGAACGCGACGCTCTCCCAGCTGAGCTACTTCCCCAAAATCCGTTTGAATTCTAGCAAACTCAAGCGCTGATGCGCGGCTCCGCAAAGAGCTTAGCCACATGCCCGGCCATCGCATCGAGAACCGGTTGCGATTCGCCCAGCGCTGGATGCAGCCTGAATACAACCTGCGGGTGGCGCGCCTGCGCTGCGGAGATCAACGCGGGCAGGTCGCGTTTCAAATGGGCCCCCTGCGCCATGAAGGCAGGAACGATGTCGATATGTCTGGCCCCGCCGTCGACCAGGTTATCAGCGGCATGCGCAAGGTCAGGCTGCATGAATTCGAGATAGGCGATTTCAACCCACACACCGGGCATGCGCTTCTTTGCCGCTGTGCGCAGGCGCTCGAACGGCAATGCCCAGTCGGGGTCGCGTGCGCCATGCGCAAAGAGGAGGATGGCTTGAGTCATAAACGGGCATTTCGCGACATCGTTGCTTCACATCAAAATGATGTCGTACTGCTCCTGATTGTGTACCGTCTCTACCGCGAGTGACACCGGTTTGCCAATGAAGTCGGATAGCAGAGCGAGTGACTGGGATTCTTCTTCCAAAAACAGATCAATCACTGCCTGGCTGGCGAGAATGCGAAATTCCCTGGGATTGAACTGCTTCGCTTCGCGCGTGACTTCGCGCAGAATTTCATAGCAGATGGTGCGCGCGGTCTTGATTTCACCGCGGCCGTGACAAGTGGGGCAAGGCTCGCACATGACGTGTGCGAGCGACTCGCGTGTGCGCTTGCGCGTGATCTCGACCAGCCCGAGGCTGGTGAAGGGGCTGGCGCTGATCTTGGTGCGGTCGCGCGCGAGTGCCTTGTGGAGTTCGGCCAGCACTGCGCTCTTGTGCTCTTCACCACTCATATCGATGAAGTCGGCGATGATGATGCCGCCAAGATTGCGCAGGCGCAGTTGCCGCGCAATTGCCTGCGCGGCTTCGAGATTGGTCTTGAAAATGGTGTCGTCAAAATTGCGCACCCCGACAAAGCCGCCGGTGTTGACGTCGATCGTCGTCATCGCCTCAGTCTGGTCGATGATGAGATAGCCGCCCGATTTGAGATCGACGCGGCGCGCCAGGGCCTTCTCGATTTCGCCCTCGACACCGGACAAATCAAACAGCGGCCGCTCGCCGGTGTAGTGCTGCACGCGTTCGAGCACGTTGGGCGTGTAGTCGCGGGCGAATTGCTGGAGCTTTTGAAAATTCTCGCGCGAGTCGATCTGGATATTCAACGTGTCGTCATGCACCAGATCACGCAACACCCGTTGCGCGAGTGAGAGATCCTGGTACAGGCAGGCCGGCGCTTGCGCGGTTTGCGTGGCGCTCTGGATCGTCTGCCACAACTTGCGCAAATAGTTGACGTCGTTGCCAATGTCGGCATCGGACGCGGTCTCGGCCATGGTGCGGATGATGAAGCCGCCAGTCTCGCCCGCCGGGATCAGTTGCGTCAGCTTGCTGCGCAATAACTCGCGCTCGGCCTCGTTTTCAATGCGCTGTGAAATGCCGATGTGGGTTTCCTGCGGCAGATAGACCAGCATGCGCCCGGCGATGCTGACTTGCGTCGACAGGCGCGCGCCCTTGGTGCCAATCGGGTCCTTGATGACCTGCACCAGCACCGCCTGGCCTTCGCGCAAAATCTGTTCAATTGGCTTGGTGGCCGCCTTGCCGGTGCCGCTGTTGCCACTGTGGTTGCCAGGACCGCTGGCATTGCCGCCGCCAGTGCCGCCACCGTTACCAGCCTGACCGCTGCCGTTGCCTCCATGCCCGCCGCCGTGGTGATGCGCATGCCGCACCTCCCAAATATCGGCTACATGCAAAAACGCGGCGCGCTCCAGACCAATATCGATGAACGCCGACTGCATGCCCGGCAGCACGCGCGCCACCTTGCCCAAATAAACATTGCCGACCAGGCCGCGGCTGGCGGCGCGTTCGATATGGATTTCCTGCACCACACCCTGCGACATCAGGGCGACCCGCGTTTCCTGCGGGGTAACGTTGATCAGAATGTCTTCACTCATGGTTGCTGGCAGGGCATCTGGTCAAGACCGTTGGGGGACAAGGGCTGTAGCCCG
>JANNCZ010000817.1:0-13768 GCA_031387185.1 Burkholderiales bacterium | reverse complement strand
GGTGGGCCCCGCTGCCGATGGCGCTGCGGGCGGCAACGCCAGCAACATCGCGCGCGGGCGCGGCATCTCGTACACGCGTTACAACAACGCCATCACTTACGTGGCGGCGGTCGCCGAGGTGGAAGTGAATCGCGACACCGGTGCAATTCGCGTCGTACGCATTTGCATCGGCCATGATTGCGGGCAGATGATCAACCCCGATGGTGTCGCCAACCAGGTCGAGGGCGGGGCGATTCAGACCGTCAGCCGCACGTTGATGGAGCAGGTGGAGTGGCAGCCGGATCGCGTCACCAGTGTCGATTGGGTGAGTTATCCGATTCTGCGTTTTCCCGATGTGCCGAAGATCGAAGTCGAGTTGATCGACCGGCCCGGTGAAGTGGCGTGGGGCGTCGGTGAGCCGACTGCCGTGGTGATCCCTGCGGCGATCTCGAACGCGGTGTTTGACGCCACTGGCGCGCGTTTGCGCTCGGTGCCGTTCACGCCTGACAAAGTGAAGGCCGCGCTGGCCGCCGCACCGAAGAGAGCTTGACCCGAGACCCGCTGCACAGGTTCTGCCTGCGCAGCGGGAGCAACACGTGAAGTGCTTGCCCACCCCGATTGCTGCGACACCATTTTGTCAACACCGGCTGGTTATGTCTGAAGGCGCCGCGCCCCGTTGCGGTGGCATTGCTGGTCATTGTGGCGCAGCCCCTACCCGCCCGCCTCGACCACGCAACGTGTCACCACCGGTGCGTCATCGCCAATATGAAAGCGGCGTCGTTGATCGCGCAGTTCCACATCTGCTGCGCTGACCCGGTCGAAGCGGCGCAGATGCTCGGTCCATGACTCATCGACAATCACTTCGACAAAGCGGCCCGGGTCGCGCACATCGCGCTGCAACTCCCACGCGCGCGCGCCCTGGCGCAGGCGGCTGCGCCGGGTTTCCTGCATCAGCTTGCGAAATTCCTCAGCACGCGCCGGGTCGATGCGGTATTCAACCGTCATCTGCACGTGGCCTTCGCCGGGGGAGAACTCCAGCACCGGCCGGTTGAATTCGTTTGACGGTGTCAGATCCACCTTGACGCCACGGTCCGACACCAGGCGCACCGCCAGCAACATGGCGAGCACGCCGCTGACCGCGGCAACCTCCAGACTGGTCTGCAGGCTGCCAAGGGTAGCCAGATAACCCCACCACGCCGCGCCGAGCGCGCTGCCACCCATGATGGACATCTGGTAGATCGACATGCCGCGCGCACGCACCCAGTCGGGCAGCGCAGTCTGCGCCGATACCGAGAGCGCATTCGCGCTCGCCATCCACGCCATGCCGGCCACAAATATGGCCGGTACCGCGACATAGGCGCTCGGTGCAAACGCAATGATTGCCGTGGTCGTGCCTTGCAAGGCGGCACACAGCATCACCAGCGTGTCGCGGCCAATCAATTGGCGCACGCGCGGCAGGAACATGGCCGCAAAAATTGCACCCGCGCCCATCGATGCCAGCAGCAATGTGAAGGTGCCGGCATCACCGCCGCCCAGGCCGTGCGCAACCAGGGGCAGCAGCGCCAGGGGCGCACTGGCGTGAAAGAAAAACAGAAAGATGCGCAGCAACACCGCGCGCAGGCGCAGCGACTGGCGCACGAACTGCACACCGACGCGCATCGCCGAGAAAAACGGCTCGCGCCCAAGCGGGCTTTCAACATGCTCGCGCCGCCAGCGCATGATCACCAGGCCAGTCAACACCGACAACACCGCATTGAGCACGAACACCCACAGGCTGCCCGCACTGGCGATCAGCGCGCCAGCCACCAGCGGGCCAATGATGCGCGCCGCGTTCATCGACACGCCGCTCAAGGCCAGCGCAGCCGGCAACTGCACGCGCGGCACCAGCTCGGGCAGGGTCGCGGAAAACACCGGCATGCGCATCGCCAGCCCGATGCCGTTGGCAAACACCAGCAACAGCAACAGCGGCGGCGTCATGCTGCCACTGGCCACCACGATGCAGAGCAGCACCGCCACCCCGGCGATCCAGAATTGGGTGACGATGAAAAAACGCCGGCGGTCAAAAATGTCGGCCAGCGCGCCGCTCGGCAGGCCGAGCAGGAACATCGGCAGCGTGGACGCAGTCTGCACCAGCGCCACCCAGATCGGCGCGGTGGTCAGCGATGTCATCAGCCAGGCAGCGGCGACATCGTTCATCCACATGCAGGTGTTGGCAACCAGCCAGGTGCCCCACAACATGCGGAACACCGGTGATCGCAGGGGTGCCAGTGCCGAGGGCACCTCGGCGGAAACAGCAGATTCGGGACGGGAAGACATGCCCCTTGATTATCCTCCCTTGGGTGTGTGGGATGCGGCTAGTGTGTGAGGCTGGTTGCCTGCGATGCTTTGCCGCAGTGGGAAGCAATGGGCCGGGTGACGCGCACAACGAAACTCAATTTGGCATGGCCCGCAGAGCCTTGGTGGGAGCCGGTTTCAAGCCGCGATGGCGCGGGAACCCCATGGAACGGACTTGAGCGCAGCGCGGTATTGCCAAAACCTCAGCGCTACGCGCCGCTTGCCAAGTGTGCGATTGACCAGAATTGATCTTCACTGCAAGTAGAACATGGATACGAGCAGAGCTGACGACGCCTCATGCAACGCGCAAGACCAGGCGCTTACCGCACGCCTTGACGTACTTGCGAATGGTGGCAATTGACGGTGAGTGCTTACCCGTAGCCAGCGCGCGCTCCAGCCGCGCAACTGATGGCGCTTGCGTGCCCATACGTTCCGCTATCTGCGCTTGCGTGAGGCATGCCTGTTGCCGCGCCTTGAGTAAGGCATCGAGCAGAACAGTCTCATCCCGTTCAATGCGTTCAACTTCAGCGCGTACACCAGGACGGCGCATGAGTTTCTTTACCAATTGATCATGAGTTTGCACGTTTGATCTCCTTCATCCGGGTTGCGGCGACTTTGCGCTCACGCGTGGGTGTGCGATTGGATTTCTTGATGAAGCTGTGAAGTATGACAATGCGCTTTCCCACAAGCATGCAGAAGAAAACGCGGGCTATTCCTTCCGCGCCTTTGAGCCGTAGCTCAAAGAGTCCTTCGCCGAAGGCTTTGGTATGAGGCTTACCAATGTTTGGGCCAAGAGCAATCATCCGGCGCGTTAGCACGATGTACCGTGCTGCGAGAGTGTCGGGCAGTTCCATGATCTGCTCCTGCACCGTATCGCTGTAGTAATCGATCGTGTAGTCCACAGCCAAACAATAACAAATATGTTATTTATTCGCAAGCGGTAAAAAGGTAGAATCGCTTGAGCGAGCGATGCGCGGGCTCGAAAAGTCCACTTGGAAGTGTGCCACTTTCGATTCCAGAAAATCGGTCGCGCGCGCCGAGCGCCGAGCAGCAAAAATCCCCGCTACACTGGGGTTACACACAAGACGCTGGAAGGAGACCCGCGATGTCGCTTGATCAAGCTTCCCTTGTACGCTGGGCATTGCTTGCTGCTGCCCTTGCGATTCCGGCAACGCCGGCTTTTTTGCCTTCCCTTGCCCTCGGCCAAGCGGCCTATCCGACGCGCCCGGTCAAGTTGATCGCGCCGTTTCCGCCCGGCGGCACCAGCGATGTGCTGGCGCGCTTGCTGGCGCAAAAACTGTCCGAGGGGCTGGGGCAGTCGGTCACGGTTGAAAACCGCGGCGGGGCGAGCGGCAATATCGGCCACGAGCTCGCTGCCAAGAGCGCACCGGACGGCTACACCCTGCTGCTGTCGAACAGCAGCACCGTGGTGACCAACCCGCACTTGTTCAAGAAACTGCCGTTCGACCCGATCAATGATTTCACGCCAATCTCGATGGTGGCTTCTGCCGGGCAGGTGCTGGTGGTGCATCCTTCGGTGCCGGTCACGACCTTGACTGAGCTGACCGCGCTGGCCCGGGCGAACCCCGGCAAGCTCAACTTTGGCTCCGGCGGCAAGGGGATTCAATCGCACATCAGTGGCGAGATGTACAAGAGCGCCGTCGGCATCGACATCGTGCACATTCCGTACAAGGGCACGATCCAGTCGGTCACTGACCTCGTCGCCGGGCAAATCCAGATGGTGTTTTCCGACATGGTGCCGGCGATGCCGCAGATCAAGGCGGGCAAGTTGCGCGCGATTGCGGTGACCAGTGTGCAGCGCTCGGCGGCGCTGCCCGAGGTGCCGACCATGATTGAAGCGGGTATTCCTGGTTACGAAGCCGCAGTGTGGTGGTCCATCGTCGCCCCCAAGGGCACGCCGGCCGAGGTCGTCACGCGCGTCAACGCCGAACTTGCCAAGGTCATGCTGCTGCCCGACGTGCGCGAAACCTACGCCAAGCTCGGCGTGACCACGCAACACAGCGTGCCGGGCAAAGTAACCGAGACAATTCGTGCCGAGTCGCCGGTGATGGCGAAGATACTGAAGGCGGCCGGGGTGGAGGCCGAGTAGTCTTTAGCGGCAGGCGTCAAGCGCATCGAGCACGCGCCGGGCTTCGGAATCACATTGGACTTCGAATCCAGCCAGCGGGTCGCGAGTACCGGCCTTGGCAGCCATTTCGATTTGCAGACAGACGGCCTTGAGCGCGTGGGCGCCGATCATGGCGGATGAGCCTTTGACCTTGTGGGCCGCGTTTTTGATGACCAGCAGATCCCCACCCAGCAGTGCTTGCGTCAGCGCCTCCAGCTGCTGACGCATGTCGGTGCGCGCGGTGTGCACCAGATCCATCATCTCTGCATGATTGCCGTCGCTTGCTTCCTCGAGAAATTGCAGGTCAATGGGAGAGGCGTTCATGCGCGTCAATCGATGGGTGTCAGGCCAGGGAGATGTGCTCTCCCGGCGCTCACTTGGGCTGCGGAGTCTGGTCGAGTATCTGAAAAAATACTTCGTTGTCTTTCACCATCCCCAGCTCAAAACGTGCGCGCTCTTCAATCGCTTCAAGGCCGTTTTTCAGATCCTTGACTTCGGCTTCGAGGCCGGCGTTGCGGCGCTTGAGACCATCGTTGGTCTTGGTTTGCGCATCGACCTGGCGCTCCAGATCCCAGGCACGCATCCAGCCGCCTTTGCCGAGCCAGAGCGGGTATTGCAGCAGCAACATCAGGCCCGCGAACACCAGGGTGAGGGAGCGGGTCATCGCGAGGGCGTGCGTCGAACTGGCGGGGGCGGTGGGTGCGGCTTGCGAACAATCAGCGCAGGTTGTAAAACGCCGCGCGGCCAGGGTAGCTGGCCACATCACCGAGGTCTTCTTCGATGCGCAGCAACTGGTTGTATTTGGCGGTGCGGTCGCTGCGGCTCATCGAGCCGGTCTTGATCTGCAGCGCGTTGGTGCCCACGGCGATGTCGGCGATGGTGGCATCTTCGGTCTCGCCCGAGCGGTGCGAGATCACCGAGGTGTAGCCGGCGCGCTTGGCGGTTTCAATCGCAGCGAAGGTTTCGGTGAGCGTGCCGATCTGGTTGACCTTGATGAGGATAGAGTTGGCGATGCCTTTGGCAATGCCCTCGCGCAAAATTTTTGGATTGGTGACGAACAGGTCGTCGCCGACGATCTGGACTTTTTTGCCGAGGCGGTCAGTCAGGGTTTTCCAGCCGTCCCAGTCGTTTTCGGCCATGCCGTCTTCGATCGAGAGAATCGGGTATTTGTCGCACCAACTGGCGAGATAGTCGGTGAACTGGCCGCTCGAGAGCACCAGACCATCGCCTTCGAGATGGTATTTGCCGTCGCGATAAAACTCGCTGGCGGCGCAGTCCAGGCCGAGCGCGATTTCGGTGCCCGGTTCAAACCCGGCTTTTTCGATGGCTTCGATGATGAGCTTGATCGCCGCTTCGTGGTTTTCGACATTGGGTGCGAAACCGCCTTCGTCACCCACTGCCGTGGTGAGGCGGCGCTCATGCAGAATTTTCTTGAGGGTATGAAACACCTGCGCGCCATAGCGCACCGCTTCACGAAACGTCGGCGCACCGACCGGGATGATCATGAACTCTTGCAGATCGAGATTGTTGTCGGCGTGCGCGCCGCCGTTGATGACGTTCATCATCGGCACTGGCAGTTGCATCTGGCCCGAGCCACCAAGGTAGCGGTAGAGCGGCAGGCCGGTTTCTTCGGCCGCGGCCTTGGCATTGGCCATCGACACCGCGAGCATGGCGTTGGCGCCGAGACGGCCCTTGTTTTCTGTGCCGTCGAGTTCGATCAGCGCCTTGTCGAGAAAGGCTTGCTCGTTGGCGTCGAGGCCCGCCACCACTTCGGCGATTTCGGTGTTGATGTGTTCTACCGCTTTGAGCACGCCTTTGCCCATGTAACGGTCTTTGTCGCCGTCGCGCAGTTCAATTGCTTCGCGCGAACCGGTAGAAGCACCCGAGGGCACGGCAGCGCGGCCCATCACGCCGGATTCGAGCAACACGTCGCATTCGACGGTGGGGTTGCCGCGCGAGTCGATGATTTCGCGGCCGACGATGTCTACGATGGCACTCATGGTTCTGCTCCTGCTCCAATCAATGTATTCGGATGGCACCGCTACCAAGCATTCATTCGGGGGCATCGCTGCCCGGTATTCGGACGGCCTCGCGCTGCGGCTCAAGCATCCAGCCCCTGCACAATCACCGCCTTGGCAATCGCAGCGCCCTCGCGTGTTTTGCGCGCTGCCGCGTATTCGGGCGAATTCCAGAATTCCTGCGCGCGCTCGTAGGACGGAAACTCAACCATCACCATGCGGTTGGGATTCCAGTCACCCTCGACACTTTCATGCTTGCCGCCACGCACGACAAACTTGCCGTCGTAGGCGGCAATCGCAATCGGCGTGAGCGCCTTGTACTG
Source organism: Burkholderiales bacterium (assembly GCA_031387185.1). GTDB lineage: Bacteria > Pseudomonadota > Gammaproteobacteria > Burkholderiales > JAEUOS01 > CANJDH01. The sequence goes on along the minus strand of JANNCZ010000817.1, from coordinate 6,986 downwards.
CTCGTATTGCTGCGGGTCAGTGACCACGGCGTCGTAGATCAGGTAGGCAGGCATGCGGTACTCCTCACGTCGATACGGGGTCTGTGGGCAAGCGGTGGGTCAGTGCGCCTTCGGGGCGGCGTTCACGTCAGCCCCTACATCCGTTGTTCGGCAAATCCATGCTTTTTTACCACGCGGTCAATCTCGATGAGGGTGTCAAGCAAATCGCGCATGCGCGCCAGCGGCCAAGCGTTCGGGCCGTCCGACAAGGCCTTGGCGGGGTCGGGGTGGGTTTCCATGAACACGCCGGCGACGCCTGCGGCCACAGCGGCGCGTGCCAGCACCGGCACGAACTCGCGTTGCCCGCCTGATTTGTCGCCTTGTCCGCCGGGTTGCTGCACTGAGTGCGTCGCGTCGAACACGACGGGGCAGAGCGTCTCGCGCATGACCGCGAGCGAGCGCATGTCGGAGACCAGGGTGTTGTAACCGAATGACGCACCGCGCTCGCAGACCAGGATGTTGTCGGCCGCCGCATCGGCCTGCGCGCCAGTCAGACCGCGCTGCACCGCTGCTTCACGCGAGGCATCCCTGGCCTTGATGACCACGTTCTTCATTTCCCACGGCGAGAGAAATTGGCCCTTCTTGATATTCACCGGCTTGCCGGTGGACGCAGCGGCGCGAATGAAATCGGTCTGGCGGCACAGGAAGGCCGGTGTTTGCAGCACGTCGACCACCGCAGCCACGTCTGCAATCTCGGGCGTGTCGTGAATGTCGGTCAGCACTGGCACGCCGATGTCGCGTCTGACGTCACCAAGAATCTTCAAGCCCGCCGCGACGCCGAGGCCGCGAAATGAAGTGCCCGAGGTGCGGTTGGCCTTGTCGTAGGACGATTTGTAGATGAACGGGATGCCCACCGCAGCGGCGATTTCTTTCAACTGCCCGGCGGTATCCATCGCCATCTGGCGCGACTCGATCACGCAGGGGCCGGCAATCAGGAACAGCGGCGCATCGAGGCCTGCTTCAAAGCCGCATAGCCTCATTGCCGTTGTCCGGCTGCAGCGTGTGGCTGTTGAGCGCCGCAGTGGTCCATCAAGTTGCTCGCCATCAGGCCGCCCGTGCTTGCAAGGGGGCCGGCGCAGCGGACACTCCGTGCGCTGCCTGATGGGCCAGCGCCGCTTCGACATAGGACTTGAACAATGGATGTCCGGCGCGCGGCGTCGAGGTGAATTCGGGGTGAAACTGCACACCGACAAACCAGGGGTGTGCGGGTATCTCCATCATCTCGGGCAGGTCTTCGGTCGGCGTGCGCGCAGAGATCACCATGCCGGCTGCTTCGAACTGCGCGACGTAGCCGTTGTTGACTTCATAGCGGTGACGGTGGCGCTCGTTGACGTGGGTGCCATAGATGGAGGCCGCGCGCGTACCGGGCTTGACCGGGCACTTCTGTGATCCGAGGCGCATGGTGCCGCCCATGTCAGACGAGGCGTCGCGCTTTTCCACGTTGCCGCTACGATCCATCCACTCGGTAATCAAACCCACTACCGGGTGTGGTGATTGCGCATCAAACTCGGTGCTGTTCGCGCCCTCGAGGCCGCACACGTTGCGCGCGAACTCAATCGTGGCCAACTGCATGCCGAGGCAAATGCCGAGATAGGGAATGCCGTTTTCACGTGCGTGGCGGATCGCGCGGATCTTGCCTTCGACTCCACGCACACCGAAACCACCCGGCACCAGCACCGCGTCGGCACCCTCAAGCGCCTTGGCCACGGTGCGCGCGTCGGCGTCGCCAAGCGCTTCGGAATCGACGTATTCGATTTTTACTTTCGAACGTGTGTGAATGCCCGCGTGCGTCAGCGCTTCGTTGAGCGACTTGTAGGAGTCGGCCAGTTCAATATATTTGCCGACCATCGCAATCGTGACTTCGTGGCGCGGGTGCTCCAGGGCATCGGCCAACTCGTTCCACCGGGACAGATTGGCCGGTTTGGCGAGGATGGCCAGCTTGTGGCAGACGATCTCGTCGAGCATCTGCTGATGCAGCATTCCCGGCACCTGATAGATTGACTTGGCGTCCCACACCGACACCACGGCTTTGGCCTGGACGTTGCAGAACAACGCGATCTTCCTGCGCTCTTCGTCCGGGATCGGGCGGTCCGAGCGGCACAGCAGCGCGTCTGCCTGAATGCCAATCTCGCGCAATTCCTTGACCGAGTGTTGGGTCGGCTTGGTCTTGATCTCGCCAGCCGAAGCGATGTAAGGCACCAGCGTGAGGTGCAGGTAGCAGGTGTCGGAGCGGTCGCCCTCCAGCCCCATCTGCCGGATCGCCTCGAGAAAGGGCAGCGACTCAATGTCGCCCACCGTGCCGCCAATTTCGACGATGGCCACCTCGGCGGCGTCGGGCGTGCCTTCGCCTGCGCCACGGCGGATATAGGCCTTGATCTCGTCGGTAATGTGCGGAATTACCTGCACGGTGCGCCCGAGGTACTCACCGCGGCGCTCCTTCTTGATGACGTTGTCGTAGATCTGGCCGGTGGTGAAGTTGTTGGCGCGGCGCATGCGCGCCGACGAGAAACGCTCGTAGTGGCCGAGGTCCAGATCAGTCTCGGCACCGTCTTCCGTGACGAATACTTCACCATGCTGAAACGGGCTCATCGTGCCCGGATCAACATTGATGTAGGGGTCGAGCTTGAGGTTGGTGACTTTGAGGCCGCGCGATTCGAGGATCGCGGCAAGAGACGCGGCGGCGATGCCCTTGCCCAGCGAGGACACCACACCACCGGTGACGAAAACGTATTTGGTCATGTGTTGACGTCTTCGGAAATTTGAATTTTACCCCAAACGAATTTTCATTCGCGCGCGTGCATGAGGTCGCCTGCGCCGATTTCGCGTTTCCACAATTCACGGCCTTCGGCATCGAAACTCTTCATCGTCATGCGCCGCTCACCCCACGTGCCGGAAAAATCGAGGGTGCAAAAGTTGTGCTGATTAACCACGGTGCCGGCATCGGCGCGCGACATGTCTTCATTGCGCGCGGCTGCATGCACGCCCGAGGTAAGCGGTGAGCAGGTGAAGTCGTAGAGCGGGTAGGCGCCGTGACGTTCCTGTTTGTTCAGTTCGGTGTGATGCCGGTCACCCGATAAAAACACCACGCCATTGATGCGGTTGGCACTGAGCCAGTCGAGAAACTCGCGACGCTCATCGGCGAAGTGGCTCCAGCCTTCAATCCGCGGCGGCACTTCCTTGAGTACTTGATTGCCGGCCACGATCACCTTGAAACGCGAGGTGGACGCGAGCAAGGCATTCTTGAGCCAGCGCAGTTGTGCCGCGCCAAACAGGGTTTTGCCCGGCAGTTGTTGCGCACCGTCGGCATCACGGTAATAGCGGCCATCGAGCAGGAAGAAATCCACATCGTTGACACTTACGTTGCGAAAAACGCCGGGCGTCTCCGGCAAGCCCCAGGCGCCATTCGCCCAATAGCGTTTGAACAGACGCAGCGATGCGTCTTTGTAGATGAAGCTCGCGTTTGAATCGTTCGGGCCGAAGTCGTGATCGTCCCAGATTGCGTAGTGGTTGCCGGTGCGCAGCAGACTTTGCACCTGCGGCTGGCTGCGGTCGAAGCGCCAGCGGCTTGCCATGCCAGACGGGCTGCCGTAGTCGGCTTCGCGCAGATAAAGGTAGTCGCCGAGCCAGAGCATGACATCAGGTTTTTTCGCGGCGATGCTGGCAAAGATACCGTGGTTCGCGCCATAGGGTTTGCCGGTGGGTGCGAGCGAGCGGTCAAATGGCTCTTCATTGAAGTATGCGCAGGAACCGAACGCGACGGTGAAGTCTGGTGGTGTATGGCCTTGCGCGGGAATGAACGAGTGCTTGCGCCATTGCCATAGGGCTTCGGTGCTGAAGGTGAGTGTCTGCTGCACGCGCGCTTCCTTGCCGTCGAGCAGTACGCGATAGCGGTAGCGCGTGCCGGGCTGCAATTGCGTGAGCGTGATGTTGGCAGCGAAGTCTTCCGTTGAACTGAGCGCCACTGGTGCGGAGCGCTTGCGCTGTGCCGGCGTTGCGCCCGCACTCTCGGGCCAGAATTCAATCTGCGCCTTCGCACTCGCGTCAGTCTGCAGCCAGATGATGGTGGAGCGCGCATCACGGTGCCCGGCCATCGGGCCGGCGCTGAGGCTGGCGGCGCGTGCGGTACCCGCCGCGCCAGCGACACTGAGCGCGCATAGCGCGACACAGGTGGCGATCAACCGAAAAACATACTTTGCCGATTCCCGGAAAACCTTGGTGGAAGCCATTGTCATGAGATCATCTCGATAAAACCGTTGGTGGAAGCCGTTCTTGAAATGGCCGTTAGTTCCAGTGCAGCATCGGCAAACCCGCCACCGGTGAGCGGAAATACGGAATCCGCGTCCCCATCAAACTGCCGATGGTTTGGATCGCGGCGCGCTCTACCGTGAAGCCGTCAAGGGGATTGGTCATGTCAACTCTCTTGATGTGACGCCGATCAAGCCCGCTCGACCGGCAGCACCTTGAGGGCAATCACCTTGCCCGCGCCCTGTACCCCCGCCGGCACGCCGAGCCACTCCGGCTGCAAGGTGACATGATCGATGCCGAAACTGCCTTGCAACATGGTGCGCGATTCCTTGAGCACGAGCGGCCAGGCATCGACTTCGCGCAACAGCAGATGCGCCGAGAGCGCGCGCCGCCCGGCGCTCATCTGCCACACGTGCAGGTCGTGCACTGAGACCACGCCATCGATGGCGGCAAGCGCGCGGCCGACGGCGCGGTAGTCCACATCGTCGGGCACTGCTTCCATCAATACGCTCACCGACTCGCGCGCGAGGCTCCAGGTTGAGCGCAGGATCAGCAGCGCGACCAGCACCGAGAGGATCGGGTCGATCAACGTCCAGCCGGTGAAATGCACCACCGCACCTGCGATGATGGCCGCAGCTGATCCGAGCAAGTCACCGAGAACATGGATCACCGCTGCGCGCGAATTCAGGGTGCCATGGCCGCTGTTTCCGCTGTTTCCGCTGTGTCCTTGGGATAGCAGCCACAACACACCGATGTTGATGAATAGCCCAATCACCGCGACGATCATCACGGTAACCCCGGCGACGGGCAGCGGCTTGAACACGCGCGTCACCGCTTCGACGATGATCCAGACCACGACAGCGAGCATCGTGAGCGCATTGACGAAGGCACCGATCACTTCGGCGCGCCCGTAGCCGAAGGAGTTTTTGTCGGACACCGGCCGCGCAGCGAGGCGCGCTGCCACCAACGCGATTAACAGGGCACCCGCATCTGCCGCCATGTGGCCAGCGTCAGAAATGAGTGCGAGCGAATTGGCGAGCCATCCGCCGATCACTTCCACAATGGCGAAGCCACCGGTGAGCAGGAGGCTGATGAGCAGCGCGCGGCGCTGTTCGGGCTGCGTTTCGTGCGCGTGCCGGTGATGCGCATCGCCGGGGCCGTGCGCATCAAAGTGGTCGTTCCCGGAGTGCTCGTTCCCGGAGTGGTGATCGTGCGCAGCCATGAACCGATTATAGGGACGCGTCCGAGGCGCGTCTTGCAATGTCCAGACGGCAATGTCCAAGCAAGCGGCCCATGCAAATCAGGCGCGCAGCCGTGGCTCGCGCGCCGCGCATCAGCGCATCAATGCTTCGCCGTCGCCACCATCACAATTGCGCCAATTACGATCAGCATGCCGATCATTTGCACTGGCGCAATCGTCTGCCCGAGGATGAGCCAGCTGAGCACCAGCGCTGCGACCGGTTCGAAATTCATCAAAGCTGCGTTGTTGACCGCGCCCAACTTGGGCAGCACCACAAACAGGCTGGTGATGGCGATGCCGTAGAGCACAGTGAGCAAGCCGAGGCCAGCCCAGCCGGCTGTGTCGTGCGGCAGCGCAAAGCCATCGGTGAGCAGCCCCGCTAGCAGGGCCACCACGCCGACCACCGCCATCCCGGTAAAGCTGCGCATGCGCCCATCGACCTGCTTGAGCCAGCGCTCCGTGAGTACCCAGGTGGTCGAAAAACTGAGCGACGCACCCAGAGCAAAACCCACCCCGGCGGCAAAGCGCGCGTCGAAGAGTTGCGCCATCCCGTTCGTCACTCCGAGAGCCAACACCAGCCCGCACAGCGCCAGCGGCAGCGCAATCAGCACCCGCCGTACTGGCCGCTCTCCGCCGCTCAGCCACGAGATCAGCGCCAGTACCATCGGAAAGGTGTTGAAGGTCAATAGTGCGAGCGCCACCGGCAACCGCGCCACGGCGGCATACAGGCACACGCTCTGCACGGCAATCACCAGACCGAACACCAATGCCTGCCAGGTCTTGGCGCCATGCAGCGTGAGATTGACGCCGGTGCTGCGCATCAGCACCCACACCGCAAGTGCTGTGGCGATGGAGCGGAAGGTGACCGCCGTGAGCACGTTGGTGCCGTGATCGAAGGCGAGCCGCGCTGCCACGTGATTGCTGGCGAAGGTGGCGGCGATGCCGAGGATCAGCGTGACGCCAAGCCAGCGTGGAATGCCGGAAGCAGGAGCGGGCATGAGGCGTGAAGGGTTTTGTTTGAACGATGAGGGTGCGTGGTTGAAAATGCGCGCCACTGCCTCCATGATAGATTGACTTCCCTTATCGTCCTTCCTCACTGGCCGTCCCTCGGCCGCCCCATCCCCGTCCCATCACCTCCCAAGCAAGCGCCCGCCAACATGAGCCAATCACGCACCCACGATCACAACCACACCCACGGTCACGATCACGAACACACGCATGAACATGCCCACACCCACGCTGGTGGTCACCACACCACACGCCATGTCACCCGCTCCGTACGTGGCATGCAGGCTTCGGACGGCGATGGCGTCAAGATGCGGCGCGTGATCGGCCAACCGCAGCTGCAAAACCTCGACCCGTTCCTGATGCTCGACGCTTTCGGCAGCGACTCTGCCAGCGACTACATCGGCGGCTTCCCGGATCACCCGCACCGCGGTTTCGAGACTGTCACGTACATGCT
>JANNCZ010000946.1:0-12056 GCA_031387185.1 Burkholderiales bacterium | reverse complement strand
TCATGCACCAAGCGCGGCTTCGTTGTTAGGCTGGCATCCACCGGTGCCACAATCAAGGCAACCGCGCCAGTCTGTTCGACCTCACGGCGATATTTGCGATTGGCAAAAAAAGCAATCGCTGTTGCACCCGCCGACTTGAGTGTGCCGGTGCGTTCAATCAGAACGGTGCCGTCGCCTTCGATCCGTCCACCCGTGCGCCGCGCCAGTTCATCAAGTGTGAATGGCCCGGGCATCGGCGCTCACTTCGACTTGAGCGCTTCAAGCACCTTTTGCGTCACGTCGAGTTTGGGATTGGCGTAGGCTGCGTCCTGGAAGATGGCGTCATAGCCCTCCTTGGCGGCAATGTCTTTGAGAGTCGCATTGGCCAACTGCAACACCGCAGACAGCTCCTCATTGCGGCGCTGGCTCACATCCTCACGAAACTCACGCTGCTTGCGCTGGAAATCACGATCAAGATCGGCAACCACTCGCTGGCGCTGGCTGCGCTGCGACTCGGACAAAACCGGGCCGTCCTTCTCGAGTTTCTCACTCTCAACGCGCAGGCGCGTACCCAGATCAGTGATCTCTTTTTCACGCTTGGCGAATTCGCCTTCCAGTTTTTTCGACGCGCGCTTGGCAGGCTCGGACTCATCGAAAATGCGCTGGGTGTTGACGAATCCGATTTTGCTCTGCGCTGCTGCGGGACTCGCCAAGCCGAAAGCTGCGCAAAACACCGCAGCCAATGAAAGATACTTTGCGTTCAATGGAGATACTCCGTACGATAAGAATCTGATTGTGCCACGATAGAAAACTCGACGTCAGAAAGTCAGAAAGTTGTCCCGGCCGTAAATTGCAGGCGCTGCAAGCGGTCATTCTCTTTCGGGTTCATCGGTTTGGCGAAACTGAAACGCAGCGGTCCAAACGGCGAATTCCAATCAAGGCCAAATCCTGTCGATGCGCGTACGCCGCCTCCAGAAAGTGCGCCGGGGCCTGATACTTGCCCGGCGTCAACAAAGGTCAGGAGACGCACCGAACGATCGCGCGTCAGGCCGGGAAAAGGAAACAACAGTTCTGCTGTACCGCTCACCCTGCGCTCGCCTCCGAGAATGCTGAGGTCCGTATCGCGTGGCCCCAATGTATTGGTTTCATAACCGCGCACTGATCCGATACCGCCGCCAAAAAACTTTTTAAATGACGGCAAAGGCTTGCTGCCAATGGAGCGCGCAACCCCAATGTCACCACGCAAAAACAGCGTGGTATTCGTGGAGATCGGGAAAAACCACCGATCGGCCACACTCACCCGCGCGTACTGGACGCTGCCGCCGGGAAGACCGACTTCGATGGAACTATTGAGAAACCGGCCGTTTCGCGTGTAGCTCGCGCTATCACGCGTGTCACGCAGCCAGGTAGCGGTGGTTGCAAGACTGGTCACACTGCTGCCGAAGGTAGCGACAAAGTTCGCGATCGAAAGCGGCGGCGCAGAACCCAACGCATAGGACGTCACATCCGGCGCAAGGCTAAAAATCAGCGTGTCGATGGGCGTGACCGGGTAGCCGAATCCAACGCTAAAGCCTGTGCTGGTGGTTTTGTAGTCCCCCGCATTGAGTGCTGCCGCATTGAAGTCGCGGTGATAAATCGAGAACGAACGGCTGATGCCATCGACAGTGAAATAGGGATTGGTCTGCGACAGCGAATAGGTCTTGTTGGAGCGGCTGGTGCTGATTGCTGCGCCGATGGTGTTGCCGCTGCCGAACACATTCGCTTGCGAAATGGAGGTTTGCAACACCACTTTCTCGGCGCTTGAGAAACCGGCCCCAAGCAGCAACTGCCCGGTGGGCTTCTCGGTAATTCTTACGTTCACGTCCACCTGATCGGGCGTACCCGCCACTGCGGGGGTTTCGATCTCGGCATTGCTGAAATATCCAAGCCGGTCGATACGCTTTTTCGATTCTGCGATCTTTTCGCCATCGTAATACGCGCCTTCGATCTGACGCATTTCACGGCGCACTACTTCGTCGCGCGTGCGCGTGTTACCCGCGACATTGACGCGCCGCACATACACCCGCCGGCCTGGGTCAATGAAAATGGTGAACGCAACGGTCTGTTTGTCACGGTCAATCTCGGGCGCGGCGTTGGCATTGGCGAATGCATACCCTTCGTTGCCCAAGCGCTCCTGAATCTTCTTGGTCGACGCCGCCATCTTCTCGCCGTTAAACACCTCACCCGGTTTCAACTGTACGAGGCGCAGCAAATCAGTGGGCGGCAGCACGGTGTTGCCCCCCATCTTGATGTCCGATACGGTGTATTTCTTGCCTTCACGGATCGTCGCCGAGATGTAGATGTCCTGTTTGTCCGGCGTGATCGACACCTGAGTAGATTCGAGGTTGTATTCGAGATAGCCGCGATTGAAATAAAACGAGCGCAGCGTCTCCAGGTCAGCTGACAGTTTCTGCTTCGAGTACTGGTCATCTTTCGAATACCAGGACATCCAGCCGCTCTTGGCGAGTGCCAGCTGGTCGAGCAGATCGCTCTCCGGAAACGCCGTCACGCCCACTAGATTGATGCGCTTGATGCGGGCAATTTCGCCTTCGTCCACCGCCAGCACAATACCGACCCGGTTACGCTCCAGCGGCGTCACCGTGGTCTTGACCTGCATGCCGTACAGCCCTTTGGACAAATACTGGCGTTTCAACTCCTGCTCCGCTTTGTCGAGCACTGCGCGATCAAAGATGCGCCCCTCGGCCATGCCAGTCTCTTTGAGCGACTTCTTGATAGCTTCCTTGTCGAAGGCTTTGGTACCGGTCAAATCAACAGTGGCAATCGCCGGACGCTCATCGACGGTAACCACCAGCACATCGCCCTCGACTTCAACCCGCACGTCTTTGAAAAAGCCGGTGGCAAACAAAGCCTTGATAGACTCAGCCGCTTTTTCATCAGTGAAGGTGTCGCCCACCTTCACCGGCAGATAGCTGAATACCGTGCCTGCCTCGGTCCGCTGAATGCCTTCTGCGCGAATGTCCTTGATAACGAAGGGATCGAACGCGTGCGCTGCAGCCGGTGCCAGCACCGCACCCAGCACCACCAACGTGGCCGCGATGACGCGCCAGAAACCCTGAAGCAGAGAGGGGCAGCGCGCAGCCTGCGCACAAAAAGCGGACAACAGCATCTGACAGATGCGCAACAGGCGCATGAACACATCCAGAAGGTGATTGACTACCCGGCCACGAGCCGGGATATGTCGTTGAACAGGGCGAGCGACATGGCGATAACAACGATTGCAAGACCAAATTTGGTACCCCATTCCATCCACGACGGTGGCACCTGCTTTTTGCGAATCGCTTCGAGCGAATAATACAACAGATACCCCCCGTCCAAGACCGGAATCGGCAGCAGATTAAGCACGCCAAGACTAATGCTGACCAGGGCGATAAAGTTCAAATAGTAGGTCGCGCCAAGGCGTGCGGTTTTACCCGCATAGTCGGCGATCGTCACTGGCCCCGACAGGTTGCGCCAGGACACTTCGCCAATCACCATGCGGCCCAGCATCTTGAGGCTGAAGACCGACATTTCCCACGTGTGGCGCACTCCCTTGGCCAACGCTTCAACCGGTCCGTAGCGTACCCGCATCAGGGCGGGCGCATCATCCAGCGCTGCGCCAATGCGCCCGAAGGTCTGGCCATCCTTTTCGATACGCGCCGGCGTGACCCTGACCGTGACAGCAGTCCCGGCGCGCACGGCCTCGACAGCCAGTTCGCGGCCAGGATTGCCGCGCATGCTCCGCACAAAATCGTCAGCCCCCTCCAATGCGCGGCCATCGACCTTCACCAGCACATCTCCCGGCAGCAAGCCGCCGCGCTCGGACGGCGATCCCGCTTCCGTCGCAGTGACGCGCGGATTGGGGCGATACGGGCGCAATCCGAGCTTCCCCACCGTGTCGCCAGCCACTTCCGCTTCGCTCAGTGACGACAGCGCAAGTGTGAGAGAGACTTGGCCTGCACCTGCGCCATCCGCTAGAGCGCCGCCTGCGGCAGCACGGCCAGCGGCACCCGCGTCAGCGGGGCTTGCGTCTGCACCGCGCCGCACCGCCAGCGTCACGTCGCGCCGGTCATGTGCTGCCCGCAGGAGCTGCCACGACAAATCACCCCACGCGCGCACCGCCTGGCCATCCACTGCAATCATGGTATCGCCACTACGCAACTGCGCGCGCGCGGCGGGCGACCCGGCAGCAGGCGCGGCAATGCGCGCTACGGCCTCATCAATGCCATGCAGATTCAGGCCCCAGTAGAGGCAAATCGCCAGCAGCAAATTGGCCAACGGTCCGGCAACTACAATCCACATGCGCTTGCCGACAGATTGCGCTGAGAACGAGCGCGCAAGATCAGCTGGCGGCACCTCCTCCTCGGGATCCTGGCCCAGCAGTTTCACATAGCCACCGAGCGGAAATGCGGCAATCGCCCACTCAGTCTGGTCACGCCCCCAGCGCCGCGAGATGATCGGCGACCCGAAGCCCAAGCAAAAGCGCAGCACCTTGACGCCGCACATGCGCGCAGCGAGGTAATGGCCGAATTCATGGAACGCCACCAGCACGCCGAGTGCGAGGAGGAAGGCCGCGATAGTGTGAAGAAGATTCATGTTTGCTTTTCGATCATGCCAGCAGCCACCCGCCGCGCTGCTGCATCAGCATCGAGCACATGCGCAAGCGTATCAGCAACCGAGCGCGCAAGCTGTGCCAGCGTTTGCTCGACCACGCGCGCAATCCCGGTAAAGGACAGGCGCTGCGCCAGAAACGCCTGCACCGCAATTTCATTCGCGGCGTTCAGAATCGCCGGTGCCGTGCCGCCAGCGTCCAGCGCCGCATACGCAAGCTTCAGGCAGGGAAAGCGCGCCAGATCCGGCGCTTCAAAGGTGAATTGCGCGAGCTTGAAAATATCGAAGGGCGCAGTGCCGGCCTCAATGCGTTCGGGATAGGCCAGGGTCTGCGCAATCGGCGTGCGCATGTCGGGGTTGCCCATTTGCGCCAGCACGGAGCCGTCGAGGTACTCGACCATCGAGTGAATCACACTCTGCGGATGGATCACCACCTCGATGCACGCAGCGGGAATGCCGAACAGCCAATGCGCCTCGATGACCTCCAGCCCCTTGTTCATCATGGTCGCTGAATCAACCGAAATCTTCGGTCCCATCACCCAGTTTGGATGCGCCATTGCCTGCGCCGGGGTCACGGCAGCAATCTGCTCGGGTGTCATAGTGCGCACCGGGCCGCCCGACGCTGTGAGCAAAATGCGCCGCACACCCTCTCCCGCCAGACCACGTTGAAAACCGCGCGGCAGAGATTGAAAAATCGCGTTGTGCTCGCTGTCGACCGGTAACAGCTCGGCACCGCTTTTCTCCACCGCATCGAGAAAGATCGGCCCGGTCATCACCAGCGCCTCCTTGTTCGCTAGCAAAATGCGTTTGCCAGCTTGTGCTGCGGCAAGCGTGGCGGGCAAGCCCGCCGCACCGACGATGGCCGCGACCACGGTGTCGCACCCGGACGTGCGCGCCACATCAATCGCTGCGGCCTCTCCTTCGAGCACGTCGACGCCGCTTCCAGCGGCGCGCAGGGCGGCTCGCAAACGCTTGGCAGCAGCAGCATCGATCAGCACGGCCACGCGCGGACGATGCGCAAGGCATTGACGCAACAGCACGTCATCACGGCTGTGCGCCACCAGCGCGTAGACGGTAAAACGTTCCGGATGGCGCGCAATCACATCGAGCGTATTCTCGCCAATCGACCCGGTGCTGCCAAGAATCGTTACGTTGCGCCGCGCTGGCTGCGGTACGCGTTGTTGGCGGCCCGCGTCCACAACACCCGGTACCCGCGCAGAATTTGCGGTGATGGCGTGCATCACAGCTTGCCGCTCCAAATCAGCAACAGCGCTGCCACCGGCAGCGTCGATGTGAGCGAATCGATGCGATCCATCACACCACCATGCCCAGGCAGCAGATGGCTGCTGTCCTTCAGACCTGCCGCGCGCTTCATCGCTGACTCAAACAAGTCACCGATGATGCTCACGGCGGCGAGCAGCCCGCCGGCGAACACCAGCACGCGCCACAGCGGCTCGCCCGCCAGCAGCGGATTGCCATAGTGCCAGTTGGCCAGTGCATAGAGCACGACAGCGGCCACCCCACCCACTGCACCCGCCCACGTTTTTCCTGGGCTGATGCTGGGCGCAAGTTTGCGGCGGCCAAATGCGCGTCCGGCAAAGTAGGCTGCGATGTCTGCGATCCACACCAGCGCCATCGCCGAAATCAGTAACCACGGTCCGAGATCACGCAAATCGGCAACTGCCGCCGCGAACGGCAACAGCACACACCAACCCGCGAGTGCCCCCCAAGTATTGCCCGGCCGCGCACCCGTGGCAAACAGGACAGGCACGGCGAGCAGCCAGAACACAAATGCAATGCCGTAAACAGCCCGCACCGCCTCTGCTGCTGCTCCCATTGCTGCTCCCACTGCCGCCCCCACTGCTTGAGCACCGCCATTTAAGGCGGTGGTTTCAACACTGCGCGTTGTATGACCGAGCAGCAACAGCGCCCCGGCGGCACCAGTGGCCAACGCATACGGCCAGACCCACTTGCCGGGCAGTTGTGCCATGCGCGCCCATTCCCAAGCTGCGACGATGAGAACGGCGCATACCGCAACGCGCCACAACAGCGGCGGCAGCCAGAACAAGGCTGGCAGCAGAGCACACAGCAGCAGTACCGCGGTGATGACCCGCGTGATCAGCATCAGCGTTCAGCGCTTGCCGCGCCGGGAAGCGCTGGCTGAAGAGCCGCTCTGGGCGCGGGTTTTGGAGCATCACCCTGAAGATCCGCTCCAGAAGCGGCTGCGTGGGCAGCATCAGCCTTCACACTATGGGCATCTGCCGGCAACGGCACCGGAGGGCGTGCCGCTTCACGCACCTGCTCGCTGGTGCGGCCGAAGCGCCGCTCGCGCTGCTGATAGGAGGCAATCGCTTCGTCGAGCGTGCGCCCATCGAAGTCTGGCCAAAACGTCTCGGTGAACCACAACTCCGTATAAGCGAGTTGCCAGACCAGAAAATTGCTGATACGCTGCTCACCACCAGTACGGATGAACAGATCCGGCTCGGGCGCGTAGGCCATCGACAGATAAGGCGTGAAATCGGCTTCGGAAAACGCGCCGGCGGGATGGGGACGGGCCGCAGCGCCCTGCGCCAGCATCAGCGCGCGCAGCAGATCAGGCCGCGCCGTTAACATCGCTTGCGTCGCTTGCAGGATGTCCCAGCGGCCGCCGTAATTGGCGCAAATCGTCAGGGTAAGTTTGCTGTTCCCTGCGGTCTTGCCATGTGCGCGGTCGATCAATTCAATCAAGCGCGCATCGAACCGCGACAAATCACCCACTACCTTAAGACGCACACCATTGGCATGCAGCTTGGCGACTTCCTGCTCCAGCACCAGCACGAACAACTGCATCAACACCGAGACTTCTTCTTCCGGGCGGCGCCAGTTTTCCGACGAGAATGCGAAAAGCGTGAGGTACTCTATGCCACGCTCCATGCAAGCCCGCACCGCCTCGCGCACCGCCTCGACCCCACGCTTGTGGCCCGCCACACGCGGCAGATAACGCTTGGTCGCCCAGCGACCGTTGCCGTCCATGATGATGGCAACGTGGCGCGGCACCTTGGGCGCGTCCGGAATGGTCAGGGTTGAACTGGTCATGAGGGTGGCTGTGTGACGGGAGTGCACGTGGTTCACACGGCGAGAATTTCGGCCTCTTTGACCACCAGCAATTTCTCGACTTCGGCAATCGACTTGTCGGTCAGCTTTTGCACCTCGTCCTGGGCGCGGCGCTCGTCGTCTTCCGACAATTCCTTGTCTTTGAGCAACTTTTTGAGATGCTCGTTGGCATCGCGGCGCAAACTGCGAATGGCTACGCGCGCAGTTTCCCCTTCGCCCTTGACCACCTTGACCAGATCCTTGCGGCGCTGCTCGGTGAGGGCCGGCATCGGCACGCGAATCATGTCGCCCTGCGTCGAGGGATTGAGACCGAGATCGGATTCGCGAATCGCTTTCTCGATCACCGTGACCATCTTCTTTTCCCACGGCTGAACGCCGATGGTGCGCGCATCAATCAAGGTGACGTTAGCGGTCTGATTGACCGGCATCATGCTGCCGTAGTAGTCCACCTGCACGTGATCGAGCAGGCCGATATGGACGCGACCAGTGCGGATCTTGCCCAGATCATTCCTGAAAGCGTCGATGGATTTGAGCATCTTCTGCTCGGCCGATTTCTTGATGTCGGCAATGGTCATGATGGTCTCCTGCGCGATGTCACGGGCGGGTCAATGACCCTGTGTGTGCATACCAAGTTGTTGATTTCTGCGGGCCGCCTGATCAGGCACCTTAAACATGCACCTTAAACATGCACAAGTGTACCTTCGTTTTCGCCCATCACCACGCGTTTGAGCGCGCCCTGCTTGAAGATCGAAAACACGTTGATGGGCAACTTTTGGTCACGGCACAGGGCAAACGCAGTGGCGTCCATCACCTTGAGGTGTTTGATGATGGCCTCATCAAAGGTAATCGAGTTGTAGCGCGTTGCAGAAGCATCCTTGTGTGGATCAGCCGTGTAAACGCCATCGACCTTGGTACCCTTCAACACAATCTCGGCGCCCATTTCGGAAGCGCGCAAAGCCGCAGCCGTGTCGGTCGTAAAAAATGGATTGCCGGTGCCGGCAGCGAAAATCACTACCTTGCCTTCTTCCAGATAGCGCAGCGCCTTGCCGCGAATGTAGGGTTCAACCACCTGCTCGATATTGAGCGCTGATTGCACGCGCGCGACGATGTTGTGCTGCTTCATCGAATCCTGCAAGGCGAGTGCATTCATGATGGTAGCCAGCATTCCCATGTAGTCGGCAGTCGCGCGGTCCATGCCGCGCGCACCGGGGGCCACACCGCGAAAAATATTGCCGCCGCCAATCACGATGCTCATCTCGACCGGCAGCTTGGCGACCGAGGCAATTTCGTCAACGATGCGCTCAATCGTTGCACGGTTGATGCCATAGGGGTCTTCGCCCATCAGGGCCTCGCCCGACAGTTTGAGCAGGAAACGTTTGTATTTCGGAGTTTCAGGCATGGTGTGTTGGGGCTTTCCGCGTGCTGGCAGTGCAATCAAAAACAATCAGGGCAAGTTGGAACAGGCAGAGCACGCCGGGGGAAGCTCGGGGAGGCCCAGTCAATCAGATCGAGACAAGTCGAATAAATAAGGCAGATAAAAAAATGCGGGCTGGAAGCCCGCATCCTCATCAACCCTTTTTCGCAGCAGCGGCCTGTTCGGCCACCTCGGCGGCAAAGTCCGTCACCTTCTTCTCGATCCCCTCGCCCACGATATAGAGCGTGAACGATGCAATCGACGCCGACTTGGCCTTGAGCAACTGCTCAATGGTCTGCTTGCCGTCTTCAGCCTTCACAAACACCTGACCCAACAGCGTCACATCTTTCAAGTATTTCTGCACCGTACCTTCGGCGATTTTCTCCAGCATCGCTTCAGGTTTGCCGGCTTCGCGCGCTTTCTCGATCGCGATGCGGCGCTCGGTATCGAGCAAGTCTTTGGATACGCCCGACGAATCAAGCGACTTGGGCTTGGACGCCGCGATATGCATCGCAATGTCTTTCGCCATCTGCTCGTCACCGCCCATCACATCGAGCAGCACGCCGATTTTTGAGCCGCCGTGGATGTAGCTCGAGAGTTTTCCCTTGGCTGCCGTGCGCGTGAAGCGGCGAATCGACATGTTCTCGCCAATCTTCCCCACCAGCGCTGCGCGCGTGGCTTCCACCGTGCTGCCACCCAGTGCCGCCGCCGACAACGCCCCCAGATCAGCCGGATTGGTGCCAGCCACGATGCCCGCGAGGTTGCGCGTGAACGCCAGGAAATCATCGTTCTTGGCCACGAAGTCGGTCTCGGAGTTGACTTCAACCATCGCGCCAGTCTTGCCGTCGGCCGAAATATCAATCGCAACCACGCCCTCTGCCGCCACCCGTGAGGCGGCTTTCGAAGCCTTGTTGCCGAGTTTGACGCGCAGAATTTCCTCGGCCTTATTCATGTCGCCGCCCGCTTCGGACAGCGCCTTTTTACATTCCATCATCGGCGCGTCGGTCTTCTCGCGCAATTCCTTGACCATGCCTGCGGTAATGTCCGCCATGTTGCAATCCCTCTAACCAAAATGAATGAATCGAATTAAAACTGCCAATCCTGTCGAATCTCTGTCAAGCGGCTGCCGCACTGCGGGCAATACGTGATCACACTACGGCGACGCGGACAACCAGGAAAATCTGGCCACACCCTGCACCGCCAAGCGCTGAAGCCCTGAAAAAAAGGGGCAGTGATTGCCCCTTTTTGATGGCGGCCTCACGCAAGCATCAAGCCGCCTCAACCTCGACGTATTCCTCTTCGCCGGCCTTGACGATCTCGGTGATCACCTGGGCGCGCCCTTCAAGAATCGCATCGGCCACGCCACGCGCATACAGACGGATCGCACGGGACGAGTCATCGTTGCCGGGAATCACGTAGGCGATGCCCTCGGGGTTGTGGTTGGTATCCACCACGCCAATGATCGGAATGCCGAGCTTGGCCGCTTCGGTGATCGCAATTTTGTGATAACCCACGTCAATCACGAAAATCGCATCGGGCAGGGACACCATGTTCTTGATGCCACCAATCGACTTGTTGAGCTTTTCGAGCTCGCGCTGGAACATCAGGCCCTCTTTTTTCGACATCTTCTCGAGAGCGCCCTCTTCCTGCATGGTTTCCATTTCCTTCAAGCGCTTGATCGACGTCTTGACGGTTTTGAAATTGGTCAGCATGCCACCGAGCCAGCGGCTGTCAACGTAGCAAATGCCGGCGCGCTGTGCTTCTTCAGCCACAATCTCGCGCGCCTGGCGCTTGGTGCCGACCATCAACACCGTGCCCTTGTTGGCGGTCAACTGGCGAATGTGCTTCATCGCCACGTTGTAGAGCTCGAGTGTTTTCTCGAGGTTGACGATGTGAATCTTGTTGCGCTGGCCAAAAATGTACTGGGCCATCTTCGGGTTCCAGAAGCGGGTTTGGTGACCGAAATGGACGCCTGCTTCCAGCATTTCACGCATGCTTGTTGCCATGTAAAACTCCGTGGTGTTTAGGGTTATCCACCTTTCGCCAAGAGTTTGCTGCATTGATAAAACTAATGTGGCAAACACCCTAAAGGGGCGAAAGTGCGTATTTGTCAGGAAGTAACGAGGGTGTTACCAGGAAGAATCGGTAGATTCCGGTGGATTCGTTAGAATCGTAAAATTCCTTAGAATCCGCTTTCCATTCCCAAGACAGCCCGATATTATAGCGTGCTTCCACAAGTAAATCAAAGGTTTTGCCGCTTTGGCGGTGCCGGGATTGAACGGCGCGCCAGAGTGCAAATGCAGACAGCATGGGCATCACTCTCAAGACTTCCGAAGACATCGGCAAAATGCGCGTGGCCGGCAAATTGGCGGCCGAAGTGCTCGATTTCATCGCGCCGCACGTCAAGCCGGGCATCACTACCGGGGCGCTTGACGCCCTGTGCCACGACTACATGCGCGACGTGCAGGGCACTATTCCCGCGCCGCTAGGCTACTGCCCGCCGGGCTACCGGCCCTACCCCAAATCGATCTGCACCTCGGTCAATCATCAGGTGTGCCACGGCATTCCTGGCGAAAAAGTGCTGAAGAACGGTGATGTTGTAAACATCGACATCACCGTCATCAAGGACGGCTACCACGGCGACACCAGCCGCATGTTTTACGCAGGTGAAGCCACGATTGCCTCGCGCCGCCTGTGCGAAGTCACCCTCGAGTGCATGTGGCTCGGCATTCTGCAAGTCAAGCCCGGCG
Source organism: Burkholderiales bacterium (assembly GCA_031387185.1). GTDB lineage: Bacteria > Pseudomonadota > Gammaproteobacteria > Burkholderiales > JAEUOS01 > CANJDH01. The sequence continues at coordinate 173 of JANNCZ010000946.1, read as the reverse complement.
CGCATCTGGGCGATGTCGGCCATGTGATCCAGCAGCACGCTGAGAAGCATGGTTTTTCGGTAGTGCGCGAATTTTGCGGCCATGGCATCGGCCGCAAATTTCACGAGGAACCGCAAGTGCTGCATTACGGCAAGGCCGGCACCCTCACGGAATTGAAACCCGGCATGATCTTC
>JANNCZ010000786.1:0-11344 GCA_031387185.1 Burkholderiales bacterium | reverse complement strand
TAGCGCGACGATCTGCGCCGGAAACGGGCCATGAAGGCAAGCATGCGCAGCTTGACGTAGCCGCTGAACGATGTGCTCTCGACATGGATGCCATTCTCGAAGATCGCGACCTTGCCGCGCTTCTTCGCATAGGCGCGCACGACGTTTGCGAGAGCGGGAGGCAGTTGATCGGCGACTTCGCCGTAGCCCGGTTTAAAAAAGTCGATCACACTGATGGGCTGGTCTGTGCTCGCTGCGGCCTCGTTGCGGATGTGGTCGAAACGGTCGAGGCGCGATTTGAGATCGGCGACGCGGGCGACATCTTCGTAGCACATCCACAACGCGAGATAGCGCGCCGTCTCGCGGGTGAGGTCGTGCTGGAGATCAGGTTTGAAATCGCGCGCGGGATCGCGCTTGATATCCAATGAGGCGGCATCGCGCGCGCGCACTGCGTCGATGCGGCTGGTGTAGAGGGCGGCATAGCCCGCGTCGAGAAAATCGGCACAGCGCGCCTCGCCAAGCGCTATGGCCTGTGCGGCTTGCAGCGGTTCGTTGGCCTGTGAGGCGCTCCCACCAATGGTTTCAGAACTTTCGTTTATGCCATTTTTCGTGATTGCGGTGAGTGCCGTTGCGCTTCCTGCCTGGGTGTAGCCCGCTGCGAAACCGCGCAGGCTGGCCTCATTCGCTTTTGCGTTGCCTTTTCCTCCGGCCTTGATCACGGCTTCGGCGGTGGCGCGCGGGAACGTGAACATGAGCGCCTCGTTCAACGCGGCCGCAAGCGCGCCGAACATTACTGCCGAAATTACCGTGCCGGCCTTTTGTGTTTCGGCTTCCATGTTGAACAGGATCGCGCGCTTTGCCACCGCATGCATGGCGTCGATGGCCTTGTCCGAGTCAAAGCGTCCGTCACCCATCGCCATTTTTTCGGCGGTGGTGTAGACACGATGGATCGAGGCGATGAAGGTGGTGCGCTTGGTCACCATGCCGGCCTGCACCTGGCGCGCCGCTTCCATCAACTCGGAGCCGATGAAAAAATCAATCTGGCCAGCGGTGGGCGAGAGGCACAGCACCGGGATGCGGCCGCCGAGCGCGTCACGCTTCACCGGAAAAATTTCCACGTAATAGGTGGTGGCCCCGGTGCGTTGCGCGACGCCGGGGATTGACGTCGCCTGCACCGGGTAGCCCACCGCATGCGCGGTGGCAACCACCCAATCCTTCAACACGCCACCGCCTTCACCGCCGAGGGCGGAGATCAGGATGCAGATGGGGCGCGTGTGTTTATCGACGCTGTGACCAACGCTCATGCGCGCACTCCACTTGGCGCCATCGCGCGAATCAAAAACTGCCGCACGCCGGCAATGAAATGATCCCATGCGTTCGGATTGTTGACGATCTCGGTGCGGTAAAAACTCGGACACAGCGTGGCCGCGTGCGAGACTTCGCCACACAGGCCGCAGCCGACGCAGTGGTTGTTCACATGCGCGACCGGGTCCACCTTCAACGGGTCGGATGCATCCTTGATGGTGAGCGAAGGACAGCCGGACAGGCGAATGCAGGCGTGATCGCCGGTACACACATTTTCATCGACGCCGTAACGCACCCGCACCACACGTTCTCCGCGTTTGAGTTTTTCTGCATTGAGCGGGCGGATGCGGCGCTGGCGCTCCAACTGGCATTCGCCCTCGGCGATGATGACTTTCAGGCCCTTCTCTGTGGTGGTGAGGGCATCGCGCAAGGTCTTCATCATGTCGCCGACGCGGTAGTTGTGTACCGTGCGCATCCACTTCACGCCGGCGCCGGTGAGCGTCGATTCAATCGTCATTTCGGTATGCGTGCTGCTGCCGCTGCCGGCCAATTGCTTCAGCGTCTCTTCCGGCGACGACACCAGCTCCTGCGTGCCGGTGGCCGAGGTGTAGCCGTTTTTCATGATCATCAGCACGCCATCGCCTTGGTTCATCAGGTTCGATGACACGCCCGACAACAGGCCGTTGTGCCAGAAGCCGCCGTCGCCCATGATCGCAATCGGGCGGCGTTGCTGAAACGGCGTCACACCCGCAATCGAGGCGAGGCTCATGCCGTAACCCAAAATGGAATTGCCCTGCGAGAACGGCTCAAAGGTGCCGAACGCATGGCAGCCGATGTCGGCGCCGACATGCAGGCGGCCCATCTCCTGCTGCACCAGCTTCATTGCAGAAAACACCGGACGCTCCGGGCAGCCGACGCAAAAGGTCGGCGGGCGTGGCGTGATCGCGCCAGGCAGTGCCGCAGCGTGCGGCGCGCTGTGCAAAAAACCGAGTGCGGCCTGTGCGCCGGTGCGCGCCGCCGCCACCTCATGCAAGGCCGCATCGCCTGTACCGCCGAGGAAGGCAGAGACGCCGCGCAAAATCGTTTCGGTGTTGTACTCCCCCGCGCGCTGCAAATAATCCTTGCCATGCACCCTGGTCTGCAAATCAGAGCGATGCAGCAGGGTGGCAATCTCCTGCTCAATGTATTCGGGCTGGCCCTCTTCGACCACCAGCACGCGCGATTTTCCTGCGCAAAATGCGCTGATCTGTTGTGGCACCAGCGGGTAGACCACGTTGAGGCAGAGGATCGGAATCTTCGTCCCCCCAAACGCATCAGCCTGCCCCGCCAATTGCAGCGCGCGAATCAGATTGTTGTAGAGGCCACCCTGCACGACGATGCCCACGTCCTGCAACGCACCGTCGCTGGCGGCCTCGAACAACTCGTTGATCTTCTGGTCAAGAATGAACTGCCGCGCGGCCGGCATGCGCACTTCGAACTTGAGCTTCTCCTGCCCAAACGTTACCGGCGGATGCGCGAGGCGCTCGTAGTGAAACCCGGCGGGGTCAGCCAGCGGCGCGCGCGCCGACACCACCGGCTCGTGATTGGCCTTGGTCACAAACTCACCCTGCACGTGGCACGCGCGGATGCGCAATTCCATGATCACCGGGGTGTTCGATGCTTCCGACAAGGCAAACGCCTGCTCGACCGTGTTCACAATTGATTCGAGGTTGGGGCGCGGATCCACCAGCCACACCGACGACTTCATGGCATAGGCGTGGGTGCGCTCCTGGATCACCGACGCGCCTTCGCCGTAATCCTCACCGACCACAATCAGCGCACCGCCGGTGACGCCGGCCGAGGCCAAATTGGACAGCGCATCGGATGCGACATTGGTACCGACGATCGATTTCCACGTCACCGCGCCGCGCGCCGGATAGTTGATCGATGCCGCCAGCATGGCGCAGGCTGCGGCTTCGTTGGTGCAGGCCTCGACGTGTACACCGAGGGTGTCGAGATAGGGCCGCGCCTGCACCATCACGTCAAGCAGGTGCGACACCGGCGCGCCCTGATAGCCGCCTACGTAGGAAACCCCGGACTGGAGCAATGCCTTGGTCACCGCGAGAATGCCCTCGCCGCGAAAGGTCTCGCCATCGCCCAGCTTGAGTGATTCGATTTCGGTGGCGAAGGAAATTTCCATGGAGCAACTCCGGAGTGGTTGGACAGCGGGTTACACAGTCCTGTGAAGGCCGTGAAGGTGGCGAAGCTTGTGAAGCTGGCGAACGGACCTCGTTGCGATGTGGCAGCGTGGACGGACGCCGCTACAGCTTGGCCTGCAAAAAGCGCAGCAGGCGCGGCGCGAGGAAACCGGTGTGGCTGCCCGCCTCGTCAATCGGATCGGCACACCAGAAATGCGGCGCCCCCGGCAAAATCACCGGCCGTGCATAAAAGCGCGCCTGCTTGAGCGCTTCGAGAAACGCCTCGCTTTGCGTCGCGCAATCGACGATATCGTCGTGCGTGCCCCACACGACAAGAAACGCTGTGCTGTTGTCGCGCCCCGAAACGTAAGAGAGTGGCGACGCTTCGTAGTAGGCAAACTTGTCGTCGATGGCATTGACGCCCACATGCTTGCGGGTGATCGAGTCGCGCGTGCGCGCGGTCAGGTCATGGCGCCACTGCTGATACAAATCGAACACGCCGTAGACCGGCACCACGGCCTTGACCCGTGTCGACAGCGAGCCGAATGCGTCGCCCGCGTTACCGTCCTTGAACAGTGGGTGCTCGCCCGCCAGCGCAACCAGGGCCGCGAGATGCCCGCCCGCCGAGTCGCCCATCAGCGCAATGCGTTCAGCGTCAACCCGGAACTCGGCAGCCTTGCCCTTCAACCATTGCACCGCCGCGCGAATGTCCTGCAGCGCTTCGGGAAACGATTTGCGCTCCGGCGTGCACAGGCGATAGTCAGGTGCAAACACCGCGTAACCGCGCGCCGCCAGCCACGGCCCCCAGTACTGATAGTTGTCGCTGTTGCGCATCTGCCAGCCGCCGCCGTGTACGGCAATCACTGCCGGATGCGGGCCGGGACCGTTGGGCAAATAGAGATGCCCCTTGAGCGACTCACCGCCGTGCGCGGCGTATTGCACGCTGTGCCGCACTTCAAATTCCTGCAAGTTCATTGCCTGTCTCCCGGCCCGGTGCAGTGCACATTATCGCCGCACCGCGCGTACACTATCCGCTCACCCTCTGCTCACTCCGTCCGGGAGAACACCATGCCCGTTTCCACCCAGGCGCCGGCAATATGTTGGATGCCGCGCCGCCGCCTGCTGGCCTACGCCGGCGCCGCCGCCACCACGCTGATGGCCCCGGCCAGCGCCCTGCGTGCGCAGACTGCGCTCGCGCCCACGCCCGCCTCCACCGAAGGCCCGTTTTATCCGGAACACTGGAGCCGCGAGGCGGCAACCCAACTGGTGCGCGGCGCGCTGCTGGGCAATGCGATTGCCCTCGCGCTCGAAGGCCGCATCCTCGACCGCTTCGGCAAACCGGTGGCAGACGCGCGCGTCGAAATCTGGCTCGCCGACGGCATCGGCCACTACACGCATTCACGTGACAGCGAAGCCAAAGACCGCGACCCCAATTTCGCCGGCTTTGGCTGGATGAAGACCGGTGCCGACGGGCGCTACGCGTTCAATGCCATCCGCCCGGTGCCGTATCCCGGGCGCACGCCGCACATTCATTTTGCGGTGATCGCACCGCGCGTGAAAAAACTGGTTACGCAAATGTTTGTCGAGGGTGTGGCGCAGAACGAGCGTGACTATCTCTATACCCACATCCCGCGTGCGCAGCGGGCGCTGGTGACGGCCAAGCTGGAGAGCGCCGGTGCAGGCCCAGGCCAGCGCACGAGTTTTGATTTGGTGCTTGGCTAACGCATGACTGACAAAACCGTGATGAACTTGAAGCAGTGGCTCCTGCAACCTGGCGGGCCACGGAATTTTCATATACCCAAACGCAAAACTCCGCGCAGCGCGAAGAAGTAAATGACGTTGCGGATGAACGACAAAGTGGTATTGGTGATGGGAGCAGGCTCTGTCGTGGCCGCAAGTTTTGCGAGCCCTCTCATCGGCAACGGCCGCGCCAGCGCCATTCTTTACGCGCGCGAGGGCGCGGCGATGGTGGTGTGCGTCGACATTGTGGGGGCCGCTGCCGAAGAGACGGTGCGCATGATCGGCGCCGAAGGCGGCAAGGCCGAAGCGCACGAGGCCGATGTGACCAGCGCACGCCAGGTTGAAGCACTCGTGGCCGGCGTGATCGCGCGCCACGGCCGCATCGACGTGCTGCACAACAACGTCGGCATCACCGCGATGGGCGGGCCGGTGGATGAAACGCTGGAGTCATGGCATCACGTGATGGACACCAACGTGAGTGCCATGTTCATCGCCGCCAAATATGTGATCCCGCACATGGTCAAGGCCGGCCGTGGCGCCATCGTCAACATCTCGTCTCTGGCCGGCATTCGCGTCACGCCCTATCCCTACACCTCGTACTACGCCTCCAAAGCCGCAGTGGTGCATCTGACCACCCACCTCGGCCTGCAATATGCGAAGCAGGGCATCCGCGCCAACAGCATCGCGCCGGGCCTGATGAATACGCCGATGGTGCATCAGCAGATCGCGTCGCAATACCCGTCAATCGACGCCATGGTGCGCGCCCGCGACGCCATGAGCCCCACCGGCAAGATGGGCGACGGCTGGGACATCGCCCATGCGGCGGTGTTTCTCGCGTCTGATGACGCCAAGTTCATCAACGGCATCGTGCTGCCGGTCGATGGCGGGCAGCATGCCTTGATGCGCTGATGCGAAGCACGCATGAAGTATCGCCTGATTGAGGTCCTGCAAGCTTGCCTTTTCGAAATTTGCCGGCCAAGACGCGAACTCCTCAATGGATCGCAAGTCTCAGTGACCATTCAAAATAGACGCCGCACGCGAGGGCGTCAAACTAAGCTGAAGGCAAGTTCCTGCCTTTGACCCCTGCATTTAGGTATTCAGGCGAGGTGGGCTCATTCAATTTTGCGCGTTGAAACGCACTGGTGCCAAGAGAAATCCCCTCATTGCGTTGCCGACCAACCAGTCGCATAGCCTCGGAAAGGGGGCCAAGCCGCGACGGGCCGCGATGAATTTCCTCAGCCACAAGCTGATGAAGCGAATCAGCTGGCATTTTTGATAGCGTCATGAGCACGCTACGAAATGCATCTTGCCGTTGCTTGCCGGTAGGAGCAACTTCGTTATTTGTCTCCAGAAAATGTCGAATGTCCCCGGCACTTGGAAGAAATTCCTTTAAGTCAAATTTGTGGGCAAGCTCCTGGACAAGGAGCTTTCTGTCGTTCGGAAGACTCGCCTTCGCCGCAATTGATGCTGCGTTAGGTTTCTCGCGTTTGCGCCGCGCTCCCGAATCAACGTTCGAATCGGAGTGTTGGATTCCGCTACGCGGGGCTATTTCCATAGCGCTTAGGCATTGGCGCACGGTCGGAGCACCCCATTCCTTTACCAGCGCTGCGAGCAGTGATTGAAGTAGATCAATGCGTGTAGTTGGCATGGGAACACACTCACTCAAAGGTCGATTTTGTCGAAAAATTCTCCGGCAAACCTGTAGAACTGATCCGCGTTACCCGAATGATTGAAATCGCCTCGCATAATCTTCGGAAATCCACGTGAAAACGGAATCTCTTCCCCGAAAATGTGCCACATATTCGAGGCCGCTTCGGCACGAATCTCTCTCAAGGCGCGGGTCTTCTCGGGTCCTCCATTATTGCCGCCGTCATAAAAGCCATTATTGATTACGATTCCTGCGACTTCAATCGAATGTCCCCGGTTACGCCCCCTGAAATCGTCAAGCGATTCTCGAAGGAGTGGAAAGCCAATCGTCGCGAAGTACTCGGGTTTAACCGGTACGAGCACCAAGCCACTTGCGTGGTAGGCTGCATGGGTAAGAATTGATTCGGTAGGTGCGCAATCAATGATGATGAGATCCTTGTGCTGGAACTCATCTGCCAGAAATTTCGCCAGTACCTTGGGGTCCGGCCGGAGAGAAAAAGTCAGATTGTCAGAAAAATCAAACCGCGACGGTATAAGTTGCAGGGAACGATCTGCCGCGCTGAGAACTGTCTGTACCACGTCACCAGTCGATAATTTGCTTGCGCCACTCCTCGATCCGCTGGGTGGCCTATATCCGGCGAATACTTCGACGATAGATGGTGTACGAGCTTTCAAAAAAGAGTTGTAGCGAGAACCCATCAGTGATTGGCTCAAATTGGCCTGCGGATCGATGTCGATTGCAAGCACGTCCTTCTTTCTGCGCAGGTATGCATTCCTCGCGAGCAGCGCTGATATGGTCGATTTTCCGACGCCACCCTTTAGATTGATCACACAAACTACCAGCGGCCCGTTCGCGCGCGTCATGCTTGTCTCTTGCATCAAAGATGATCCTGCGGACTATACATTGAACGGGCGCTGAACGGCTTTACCGGAATGATCGGGTGAGTGCATTCAGGCTCTGTGCTTATCCCGTCCCAGCGTCCTAAACGCTCATTGAGGCATTCATTCTCTGAGCTTTCCTTACTAGCGGTTGGAGCTTGAAATAAAATACGGAAATCAGATTCTGCATAACATTCGCCAAGCTTTCATCATGACCACCGCCACCCTGACCAGCAAGGGCCAACTGACTGTGCCCAAAGCCGTGCGCGACGCGCTTGGCCTGGTCACCGGCGACCGCGTGCAGTTTGTCGAACAGGATGGCGGCTTCCGCCTGATCGCCGCCACCCGCGACGCGCGTGAACTCAAGGGCATGTTCGCCGGCCGCCGCAAGAAGGCCGCGACGCTCGACGAAATCAAGGCCTCCGCCGCGCGCGGTGCGGTGCGCCGGTTTCTCGCGTCCGGCCGGTGACCGGTCTCGACACCAACGTCCTGGTGCGGTTTCTCACCCAGGATGATCCGGCGCAGTCCCGTGCTGTCAACCGGATGATTGAACATGATCTGACGGCGACCGATCCCGGGTTGATTCTGACGCTTGTGCTGGCAGAAACGCTCTGGGTGCTTGGCGACATTTACGGCGCCACCGGGAGCGAGAAAATCGACTGCGCCGAGCGCTTGCTCGGCACCCGGCAATTCATCCTGCAACACCGGCCGGCGGTGCAACGCGCAGTGCAGGCGGCGCGGGGTGCGTCATGTGGATTCGTTGATTGCCTGATTGCCGAAATCGGGGCTGACGAGGGGTGCTCGCAGGTGGCGACCTTTGATAAAAAGGCGGCCAAATATCCCGGGTTTGTTCTGCTAAAAAGTTGAACCTGGATTCCCGGTGACGGTACACCTTTCGGGTTCCGCAATCAGGAAACATCCTCGATCTTGAGGCCGGCCTTGCGCGCCGCATCAAGCTGGCGGTGGTCAGCCGATACGAACAAGTCCGCGCCAACCGCCTGCGCGCACGCCACGTGCGACGCGTCCATCGCGCGCAGCGGGCCTGCCTCAAGAAACCCGATGGCCGCCGCCAACACAGCGGGCGTGAGCTGGCAGATGTCGGCATCGGCCAAATCGTCTAGCGCTGCCTGCTTGAGTTTGGCGTAGTCACTCCTGGTGAGCGTCTTCTCGCGCAGCAGGCGCGCCAGTGTCGAGACCAGCTCAGGCAGGCAGAGCACGCTCACGGTCAGACTGCTTGCCTGCGCGCACAACGCTAGAACCTTTCCGGAGCCATTTTCGGCAAGATGGCGCTTGGCAAACGCCGAGGTGTCGAGAAAAAGTTTCAACGCGATTTTTTGCGGTCACGCAGCACTTCGCGGCTCAGGGACAGACCCTTGATGGTCAGTGGTTCAGCCTGGCGTTTCCACGAAGGCGTGTCTTTGGCGACCGGCACGATCTCGGCAACCGCCTTGCCATTGCGGAAAACGCGCACCGTCTCGCCGCGCTCGACAGCGTCGAAATAGTCCTTGGCGTGATTGCGCAATTCGGTGAATGTCGCTTCCTGCATGGCGATCTCCTGTGCGTGGTGTTCTATATCGTATCTGTACATTATAGTGTACATTGATAATCTTGACGAGAGTCGGGATGCAGAGATGCAAGAAACTGCTGGCGGTTCTCTTGAGGCGAAAATATGAGAGTAATATTGACGCCATTCAGATAATAAATTTATCGATATAGATTAATTATTGCTCTATAATTTTTACCAAATCAAGTCCGCATTCATGGTGATCTGCCGCCTCTCGTCCATCCTCGGTGAACGCCGCCTCAAGGTCTCCGACGTCGTGCGCGACACCGGCATCGCCCGCGCCACGGTGGACCGCTACTACTACGACACCGTGCAAAGCTACGACCGCGAAGTCCTCGACAAGCTCTGCCAATACCTCAAGGTAGATCTGCCGGCGCTGATCCAGTTCGTGCGCCACCCCGATTTGTTCGACCAACCAGCCGCCTCTTCCGTCATGGCGGCGGCAGAACCACCATCACCGCAATACATCGCGGTGCCGACCCGGCCCGCAAAAAAAGTCGCTACGCGCCGCCCCGTCAAGGCGTCACCAAAAAAGAAATAGCGCATGCCCACCCTCGACTGGCTCAATCGCGACGCGGCCCTTGCAGTGGCCGACAAGGTGCCATACCGCCTGCTCAACCACGTCTCCAGCCACGGCACCGGCGAAGGCAATCTGCTGATTCAGGGCGACAACCTCGAAGCCCTCAAGGCGCTGCTGCCGCTCTATCGTGGCCGTGTGAAGTGCATCTACATCGACCCGCCGTACAACACCAAAAGCGCGTTCGAGCATTACGACGACAACCTGGAGCACAGTCAGTGGTTGTCGATGATGTGGCCGAGGTTGGTGTTGCTGCGTGAATTGCTCGCCGAAGATGGAAGTATCTGGGTGACTATCGATGACAACGAGGGGCACTATCTAAAAGTTGCGATGGATGAAGTGTTTGGGCGTCGAAACTACATTGCAAACGTGATTTGGCAGAAGAAATACTCTCCACAAAATGACGCCGAGTTCTTTTCTGCAATGCACGACCATGTGCATGTATTCGCAAAAAACTCACTGAGTTGGAAGCGGCATCTTGTTCCGCGCACTGAAAAGCAAGATAAGGCTTACAAGAACCCCGACAATGATGCACGTGGGCTGTGGAAGGCTAGTGACCTTACCCGTGCTGAACATCGCGACCGTGACTATTACGCGATCGTGACGCCTTCTGGAAAGTCAGTCTTCCCCGCTAGAGGAAGAAGTTGGAGCCGTCCGCCGGAAGAGATTGACAGACTTCGTGCTGACAATAGACTCTGGTTTGGTAAAGCAGGAGATGCAATTCCATCACTCAAGCGGTTTCTCTCTGAGGTCAAGGAGGGCGTCGTCCCTCAGACAATTTGGTATCGCGAGGAAGTTGGCGACAATCAAGATGCAAAAAAGGAGATCAAGGAACTGTTCGACCAATCCATTTTTGGAACACCAAAACCGGAGTTTTTAATCAAGCGAATGCTTGAGATAAGCACTGACCCTCATGACCTTGTACTTGACTCGTATCTTGGCTCTGGGACTACCGCAGCCGTTGCTCACAAGATGAACCGTCGTTGGATTGGCATCGAGATGGGGGAGCACGCGACCTCTCATTGCTTGCCGCGACTTGACAAGGTACTGTCTGGTGAACAAGGTGGCATATCTCAAACCGTGAACTGGAAAGGTGGAGGCGGCTTCCAGTTCCTCAAACTCGGCGATCCGATTTTTGACGAACATGGCGCCATTCACCCGAATGTCCGCTTTGCCTCACTCGCCTCATTCATCTGGCATCAGGAAACTGGCCAGCCGTCTACGCGCAAGTTCGATTCGCCGCTGTTGGGTGTGCATCAGGGCCGGGCAATTTATCTGTTGTTCAACGGCATCCTCGGCGATAAGCGCCCCGAGAGCGGCAATGTGTTGACGGGTGCGGTGTTGCGGGCGATTCGCGACATCCTGCCGCACAACGGTCCGAAGACGATTTATGGCGAGAGCGTGAATCTGGGTCCGGCGCGGCTGGCGCAGGAGCGTATTGAGTTTCGGCATATTCCCTACGATGTGAAAGCGCGA
>JANNCZ010000780.1:0-4760 GCA_031387185.1 Burkholderiales bacterium | reverse complement strand
TTCAATCTGGAACACCCCTACCGTATCGGCCTTGCAGACCATGTCGTATACCGCCGGGTCTTCAGCGGGAATGTCCTCGACGCGCATCGCCTGTTCCGCATCACGGCCCTGAAACACGTTGAGCACATCGAGCGTGCGCCGGATCGCCGTGAGCATGCCGAGCGCCAGCACGTCGACCTTGAGCAAGCCGAGGGTGTCGAGATCGTCCTTGTCCCACTGGATCACGGTGCGCTCGGGCATGGCGGCGTTTTCGATCGGCACCAGCTCCGAGAGCGGGCCGGCGGCGATCACGAAGCCACCTACATGCTGCGAGAGATGGCGCGGAAAGCCGATCAACTCGCGCGTCAGTTGTAGCGTCTGACGAATCGCCGGGCTGTGCGGGTCGAGCCCGACTTCGGCAAGACGCGCCTCGACCGAGCTGATGTCATCCCACCACTGCACTGTCTTGGCCAGTTGTTCGGCCTGCTCGATCGAAAGCCCCAGCGCCTTGCCGACATCCTTCAGGGCCGAGCGCGGCCGGTAGGTGGTGAGCGAAGCGGCCAGTGCAGTTCGCTCGCGCCCGTATTTGCGGTAGAGATACTGGATCACCTCTTCGCGCCGCTCGTGCTCGAAATCGACGTCAATGTCAGGCGGCTCGTTGCGCTCCTTCGAGATGAAACGCTCAAACAACACCTGTATTCGCCCGGGGTCAATCTCGGTAATCCCCAGGCAGTAGCACACGGCTGAATTGGCCGCCGACCCGCGCCCCTGGCACAGGATGCCCTGCCCGCGCGCAAAGCACACGATGTCGTGTACGGTGAGGAAGAATGGTTCGTACGCCAGATCACGAATCAGCAGCAGTTCACGCTCGATCAGCGTCACCACACTCACCGGCACTTGCGCAGTGCCGCCATCACTGGCCACCACGGCGGTATGCGCCACGCCTTCAAGCTTCTTGCCGCCCTGCATGCGCGCCGAAATCGACGGGCGGGCATACCGCGCTACCAGCCCGTCAAAAGTGAGGCGGCGCAAATGGCTGGCCGGGGTTTCGCCGGGCGGCACGATCTCTTGCGGGTATTCATAGCGCAGTTCATCGAGGCTGAAGCGGCAGCGGTCGGCGATGACCAGGGTCTCGGCCATCAGCTCGGGCGGGTATAGGCCGGCGATCGCATTGATCGGCCGCAGCGCCTGCTCGGCATTGGGTTGCGCGTCCAGGCCCAGCGCGGCGAGCGGCTTGCGCAGGCGAATCGCGGTCAGCACATCCTGCAGCGGCTTGCGGCGCTTCTCGTGCATCAGCACGTGACCGGTGGCGACTGCCGGCAGATCCATCGCCGTTGCCAGCACCATCGCGTGCGCAAAGGTGCGCATGTCATCGCTACCCTTGAGCTGCTCGACCGCGATCCAAAGTGCTGCCGGAAAACACGCATTGAGACGCGGCAACGCATCGCCCGACAAAACCGCACTCGGGATTACCAGAGCAAGGCAATCCGTCATCGGCTGCGCAGCCAGATCGGCCAGCCGTAGGCAGTAGCGCCCCTTGATCGCCCGCCGCCGCGCTTGCGTGATCAAGGCGCAAAGCCGCGCATAGCCGCGCCGTGAAGCCGCGAGCAGCACCAGCTTGCCACCGTCTTCGAGCGTAAATTCGCTGCCGATGATGAGTTTCAGATTCGTGTTGCGTGCCGCTACATGGGCGCGCACCACGCCTGAGACCGTGCATTCATCAGTAATCGCCAGCGCCGTGTAACCGAGCAGGCTGGCGCGCGCCACCAGTTCTTCCGGGTGCGAGGCGCCACGCAGGAAGCTGAAGTTGCTCAGCGCATGAAGTTCCGCGTAACTCGGTTGCATGGTGCGCGACCGTCAGGCAAAAAACCCGTGCAAATACCAGCCACCGCGCGCAAGGTCGTGAAACACCCACAGCGTCTCGCCCTCACGATTGGCCATCACGTAGTAATCACGCCGTGCCGGCGCACCATCCCACCAGCCGGTTTCGATGCGCTCCGGTCCGGCCAACTGGCGCAAGGCACCGCGATGCACCGGCTCGCCCTGCAGCAAGATCAGCGAGCGCGGCTGGCGCAGCAGCCAGATCGGCCGCGGCGGCGCTGCGCTTGCCGACACGGCGGACCGCCCCTCACCCTCTGCCTTACGCCCCAATACCCGATGCGGCCGATACCCCTTGCGCTCCTCCTTCACGCCATGCACCACCTCGTGCGTGGCCTTTTCAGGCCGGTGGTCGCTGCCCTCCTCCACCATCAGGATCGACCCGGCCCCCATGCGCGCCAGCAATTGCTCGGCGAGCAAATCGATATTGCTTGCGCGCGACCCCGCATCCGGAAAGAACCCGCCACTGAGCGGCTGGTACACCTGCATGTCAGACAAGGTCAACCCCACCGCACACACCGTGTCTTCGAGCGGCTGGCGCGCCAGTTGCTCGCGCAGCAGCCGGCTCCAGCGCCGCACATCGCGCGCCGGTTCGCGCGTGCCGATCATCAGTGGCGTAGCGCGGTGCCGGCCATGCTCCAGCAGCAACGCCATGCGCGTCGTGGCCTGCCCGCGCGCACGCAAAAAATCATCGGCTTCGGCAAATAGCAGCCCGGCCGCATGCAGCACTTGCGCGCTGTCGCTGGTCTCGCACACCAGTTCGAGCCGGGTGCTGAACCGTTCGGGCAAGGCCAGCGGCGTGCGCGGGTCGGCGCGTTCACCGAGGATAGCTTCGATATCGCGCACGATCTGGACACCAAAGCGGCGCGCGATGCCGTCACGCGGCAGCCGCGGCAGATCGCCGAAGCACGCAATACCCAACGCCGCCAACGCATCGGTCACGTCCTGCGGCCAGCCGGTGAGCGCGAGTGGAATCTTCGCCAGCGTCTCCGGCAAGGCCTCGCGCCGGCGCACATGCTGCACCTCCACCCCACGGGCGCGCGCATGTGCCAGCAGCCAGGCCGCGCGCGGCGTCGGCGCACAAGCGGCCACGGCACGCACCCCGGCACGCCGCACCTCGCGCTTGATGCGCTTGGCCAAAGCCTTGAGGCCGCGAAACAGCATCAGGCTCGGCGCCACTTCGAGCAGCACGGCATCGGACGCCAGCACCACCATCGGCGAAAAATTGAGCGCCACCAGCCCCACCCGCTGCTGCAGCGCCACCTCGCGCGCCAGCTCGCGCCGCCACACCGCCAGGTCCGCCACCAGTACACGCGCCGCACCCAGCGCCATGCCGCTGCGAATGCAGCAATCACGTGCCGCGCTATTTGCCGCCAGAATCAAGGGCCGCTCCTCGGGCCCATCGATCACCGCAAACGGCACATCGACCAGCAAGCCGCGCCCGGCCGCCTGCAATGGCAGTTCCGGCAGGTAAAGCGCGATCCAGAGAGGCTCGGCCACGTCAATGCCACCCTGCGCGCGTCACCGCTCCGGCAAGAGGTGCCGCCGCCCAGCCAGCGGCACCTTGATCGGCAACAGCGCAGACAACGGCGGCCAGTCACCAATGCGCCAGACGGCGGAGCGCTGAAACAATTCCTGCAGGACGGACACGGCGCGTGCGGCTCTTCGGAGGAAGGGCTGCATAGTATAACTATAATTTTGTACAGTTATAAACTATTAATGAATAAAATCCAGATCCCCATTGCGGGTATGTCCTGAAACCCTTGGTGGGAGCGTTTCTTAAATGATTATTGATGGAAACCGTTGGTACATGCGGGTCACAGAGGATTATCAATCATGATCTACGCCAGACTGCCGGACTGAAGTGATACCATTTACGCATGGACTTTGAATTTGACTGGGGGCCGCTCAAAGCCACCTCGAATCTGCGCAAGCACAACATTTCATTTCAGGAAGCGTCCACTTGTTTTCACGACCTGCTGGCGGTGACTTTTCCGGATGGCAAGCACTCTGACGGAGAGTTCCGGTTTTTGACTTTTGGTCAATCTGCCGCCGGGCGCATACTCTTGGTATCTCATACCGAAACCGGGTTGAATGGTGTTCACATCATCAGCGCCCGCAAAGCAGATCGCAAGGAAAGGAAAATCTATGAAGAAGGCTGAAGCAGATCCGCTGGATCGCACATTCACATTGGCAGAACTTGCGGGGAAAGGCGTTCGCGGCAAGTACCACCGGCGCGCCACCATGCGCACAAACCTCGTCAAACTCGACCCCGCAATCGCACGCAGATTTCCATCAGACAAGGCAGTTAACGACGCTCTGGCGTCAGTGATTCACCTGGCAAGCCTCGCTATACCTTTACCTGCACGAGCCAAAGCAGCACGCCGCGTTTAAGCGTTCTGTGCCGCGCTTGGCACCGACGGTGTGCCAAGCGCCTCTGCGTGCGTCACCGCTCCGGCAAGGGGTAACGCCTTTCGGCCAGCGGTACCTTGACCTGTGCCCGCGCTGACAACGTCGCTCGTACCGGCAGCAATGCCGGTTTCTGCCACTCGGCCGCCCCCGTACGCCGCATCTTTTGTGACGCATCCTGCGGCACCTTTTGTGGCATTCCCACCTGCGGCTGCGTCAGCAAATCGGCCCAGCGGTTCGACGCCGTCTCCAGGCACAGCATGCGCGAAGTAGCAAACCCGCGCCGCTTGAGCAGATTCACCGCGAGGCGCCCCTGCACGGCATTGAGCTCCAGCCGCAACGGCGCCGGCGAGGCCGTGCGTGCCGCAGCACGCGGGCGATACACAAACCCGGCGCAATTGCCATGGGCAGCGGCCAATTGCAGGCGCCGCAGCGACGCGTAATCGACCGGACCAGCCAGCCACAGCACCGCCATGGCACAGGCGCCGTCGCGC
>JANNCZ010000775.1:0-7753 GCA_031387185.1 Burkholderiales bacterium | reverse complement strand
GAAAGAGGGACTGATGCGCTCAATTGGTCAAGCGTGTCCCAAAGCGATTCCGGCGTCCCGCTTTTAGGCGGGGTTTGCGCAGAGGCGGGTTTGCGGGCGAGGCGGTTCATGGCGGGGAAATCCTGTGAGTGTGAAAAGTATCCCACGATTACCGGTAGCGATCAAGCGCGCTTGTACCCCAGGCTGCAATGCTGCCCAAGGCAGGTTTATCCGGCGCCTGAATCGCCTCCCACGCGGCGTGGGCTGCGGTGGAGTGCGCCAGCGCGTCAAGTGCGCGCCCAATCTCGGTAATTTTGCCTTTCAGCAATGGCGCGAGTTGGTCTGCGGGAATGGCAGCAGGCATTTTGGTTTCAATCGTCCACCAATCGAACAGGTCACGCGGTGTAAGCGCCCAGCCGCGATAGAACAATTTTTTGGCCAGCACTTCGGCCACCGGCTCCAGGCGCAACGCCGTATCAGTTGAAGTTTCGGCGGGCAGGCCGAGCAGCGACATGCCGACGATGAAGTCGATTTCGCCTTCCGCGTATTTGAGTTTGAGCGATACCGCGTTTTCGTCGTAGGCCTGCAGGCCATTTTCAACCCGGCTGTTGAGGCGCGGCGTGAGATAGCCGATCCATTGCGGGTCGCGGATGAACAGGTCGATGTCGTTGCTGATGCGGTGCTCGAGCGCCAGCATGAGACGGGTGCCGCCGCCCAGCAGCGGCTCAAACACCGCGCCGGCGTGCAGCTGTGCATCGGCAATCATCGCCAGTGCGCGCTGTTCGAGACCACGCCAACTGCCAGCCTGTTTGAAGGCCGCAATCGCCGCTGCCGGCACCGCGCTCATAGCAGATGCGCGACAGCTTGTTCCCATGCGGGAACCCTGGCCAGGCCATCGCGCAGACTTTCTTGATAGAGCCGGTTGGCGTGTGCAAGGCCGGCGCCAGCCTCGTGCGCGCACAAAGCAATCAGCCGCGGCTCGAGTTCGACGAACATATAACTGGCCAGCGCCGCCGCCGTGGGCGAGTCTGTGATGGCAGTCACCGAACCGGCGCGCAGCGCGGCGGCCAATTGTTCCACCGCCAGCACCGGCCCGGCGGGCGCATTGAGGTGCGTGACGGCGAGCCCCAGACTGTCCTTGCCGGTTGCGCGATGGTGTACGGCTTGACTTTGCATGGATTGAGTATACCGGCGTGGCTAAACGGCCAGTGCGATAGCGCCGGCTCTGTTGAGGCAGTTCGGCTCGCGATCGGCTCGTAGCAAGGCTTGCCGGGCGCCACTTGCACCGCAATCGCATGCAGACGCACGCCAAGGATGTGCGCGTAGCGTGCAAAATCGTGGTCGAGCGAAAACACCGGTAAGTGCAGCCGCAGCGCGAGTGCGCAGATCAGGTAATCGGTGTTCGATCCCTGAATGCCGCGCACGCGGCATTGGTTGAAGCATTGCGCCGCCGTGCCCTTGTGCCGCGTTGCGCTGGCGTTTCATTGCGGCAACCGGCGCCAGATCGATTTTCCCGAATAGGTCAAGGATGGCTTTTTGCTTGCGCCGCTGAATGTATTCGGTCAATGCGTGGGTGACAGCGGCCTTTTTGGTGGTGTGGCCGCTGACGCGGACCGCTTCGGCAATCAGGCGGTCGTCGAGTGCGAGATTGGTGGCCATGATGTCCTCCGGCATCGATTTCAGTTTTTGAATCGCCTCGGGCGAGAATGTTTTGAGCAACCCGGCCCAGCCGTTGCTGATTCCACGGTCGTAAGCACTTTGCGATTTTCTAGCTGCTTTTGCGGACGCGGCAGTGCCGGCTGCGGTGGTGCGCTGCGCGGACGTTCTGGCGGAAGTTTTCCTGGATGCATTGGCGGTGGTACCAGACACGGTTTTCATGATTAGCTTCCCTCTGGCAAGAACTTTTATTGTAGCAATCCGGTGTATTGATTGACGGCGGAAATCACCGGGGTTTGCGGTGCGTCTTGCGCAGGCAGGTGCCCGCATGCTGCCACGCTGCCGTGTGCCGACTATGCAGATGCACGCCTCATTCAATCACCTCATCGGCCCGCACCCGAATGCTATCTGGCAACTTCAGGTTCAGCGACCGCGCTGTCTTGAGGTTGACCACCATGCTAAACCGCGCGGGTTGCTCCACCGGTAAATCGGCGGGCTTGGCGCCGCGCAGGATTTTGCTCGCGTAGACCGCCGCATAACGGTAGCTGCTCTGAAGATCGACCGCGTAACTCAACAGTCCGCCTTCAACCACATGCTCGCGCAAGCCATAGGCAGCGGGCAGTTTTGTCGCGCGCACAAGTTCGTCCAGTTTCTTGCGCTCGTTCAAATACATGGGATCAGCCACCACTACGATGGCCTGTGCTTTTTCGCGCACCATGCCTGCAATAGCCGGTTCCAACTGATTTGGTGCGTTGGCTGCAAAGCGCAGGGGCGTGAGTTTGAGGATCGCGCAGGCGCGCTGCGCGACGGCCCAAAATGCCTGGTGCGACGGGTTGGCTTCATTGACAAGCAGGGCCATCCGCTGGGCGCGCGGCGCCATTTCGTGCAACGCTTCGAACAATTTTTCCAGCGTGGTTTCGAACTGATTCGCCAGCCCGGTAATGTTGCCGCCCGGCCGCGCCAGTGTTGCGATGAACTTGTTCTCGACCGGGTTGGAAATATTGAGCATGACGATCGGGATCGTTTGCGTCGCCTTTTGCGCGCTGCGCGCCATCGCCGTTGATCCGGCAAAGATCACCTCGACGTTCTGTGCCACCAGATCAGCGGCTGCGGCGTCCACTCGTTCGCTTTGCCCGCCGCCATGGCGGACGACATATTCAACCTGGCTGCCCTCGACCCAGCCGTGGTCGCGCATGCCCTGTTTGATCGACTCGGTAAATTGCGCGGTGAGTGCCGAAGACGAGAGATACAAAATGCCGACGCGGCGGATTCGTCCTGCCGGTTGGCCGATGCCTGGCAGCGGGCGCAGCAACGCTGTGATGCCGAGGGCCGCGACCATGCGGCGGCGTTGATTCAGTGCGCGAATGTTCATTCGATCACCGTCTCCGCCCGGAACAACAATTCCTTCGGCATGGTCAGCCCGATCGCCTTGGCGGTCTTGAGGTTGAGCACGAGTTCAATTTTGGTGCCTTGTTCGACCGGAAGCTCCGCCGGTTTGGCGCCCTTGAGAATCTTGTCAACGTAATACGCGGCACGGTGGTAATGCTGTGCGTTGTCTTGTCCGTAACTCATCAGGCCGCCGGCCTCGACGTGTTGACGGGTCCAGAACATGGTGGCGATGCGGCCGGCGATGGCGAGTTCCGAAATCTTGCTGGAGTGCGTGCTCAGCAACGGGTCGGGGGCGATGATCATTGCGCCGCCGCGCTCACCCTTGAGTGCTGCGAATGCGGTGTCAATGTCGTCTGGCGTGCGCACTTCGACCAAACGCAGCTTTAAACCCAGCGTGGTCGTCGAGGCTTGAATTTGCTTCATGAAAACCGCCCCGGACGGTGAACCGGGGTTGACCAATACGGAGACGCTCGACAGGCCGGGAATGGCGATGCGCAGAAATTCAGGGTGCTTGCTGATGGTCTCGCCGGTCTGATTCGACATGCCGGTGATGTTGCCGCCGGGGCGCGCCAGGCTTGTCACAAACCCTGCGCCGACCGGATCTGCAACGTTCACCATGATGATGGGGATGCTGCTGGTCGCTTTGCGGGCTGCGTCAATCCCTATTCCGGTCGCAGCCACAATGAAATCGACCTTCAGTTGGGCGAGTTCTGCCGCCCCGCTGATGAACAGATCCCTTTTTCCTTCCGAAAAGCGCCATTCGATCACGTAATCCTTGCCCTCGGTGTAGCCGAGCTCGCGCATGCCGCGTGCAAAGCCGCCCAATGGGTGTGCCGCAATGGCGGCCGGGCGCGTGCCGATGGGAAGGAAACCGATGCGCAAGAGCTTTTTGGGTTGCTGGGCAAAGGTGGCGAACGGCACAGCGAACGCAACCGCTCCCAGACCAAGGACGCGCCGCCGCTTTTTACCGGTGCCCGAAATCGTTTGCCCGGATCGAATGTTGGTCGATGGCATGGCGTTTCTCCTTAGGCAGCGCAGGCCGTATGGCCAAATCTACCAAGGAATGGTACTGCGGCGCAGGATGAAAGTCATGTGCATATCACACCTGTTTGAGTGTGAATATTCACACCGATGGCATCATTCCGGTCTATGTTGCACCGCCAGGAAGCGCTCCAGGAGCGGGTTTATACGGCACGACGGCCTGAGAGCCGCACGCACCAGGGATTTTCGCGCCAAGGCACTTCGCGAGATTCACACCATCCCGATCTTCTGCGCCTGCAGGGTATGCAGCAGCCTTCCCGACAGCATCGCAATGCGCTGCGCCATGATGGCGAGGAAGGCACTTGAGAAACGCGCGCGGCAGGCGGGCGAAAAGCGGTCGAGGTCATCGACCAGCAGGCCCACCGCCCAGGTGTCTTGCAGCGCGGTGACAGTGGCGGTGCGCGGGTTGTTGGTGCGGCGTGCGCAGGCCATCTCGCCCACCGGTTCGCCGGCGCTCACGGCGTTGAGGAGTTGCCCTTGCGTTGACACTTTTACGAGGCCATCGGCGATGATGAAAAAGCGCTGGGCGCTTTCGCCTTCGGTGATGAGGTTTTCGCCGCGTGCGAATTTGCGCCACTCGGCTGCCTTGACCACTTCCCACAATTCAATGTCGGTGAAGGGCCGGAAAAACTCGAGCCGCGCCATGGCGTGGAATTTGTCCGCTTCGGAAAGGCCTTCGCCGCTCTCGCGGTCGAGGCCGAGCAAATCTTCGAGGGCGCCGGCCATGGCGCCCCAACTGACAAAGCGCTCATGCGGCTTTTTCGCCAAGGCACGGTGGATCACGGCGTCAAGCTCTTCGGGCACATCGGGGCGCATCTGGCTGACCACCGGTGCCGCGTGATTGATGATGCGGTCCATCAGGTCATACGTGCTGGTGCCGTGGAACGGGCGCTCGCCGGTGAGCAGATGAAATGCGGTGGCACCGAGTGAAAACATGTCGGTGTGAAATGACAACTCATCGCCGCGCACCTGCTCGGGCGACATGTAGGCGGGCGAGCCGACGCCGGTCACCTGCGTGGTGTCGGCGCGCACTATCATCGCTGCGCCAAAGTCGGAAATCTTCACGTCAAATCCCGGCGTGACCAGGATGTTGGCCGGCTTGATGTCACGGTGCACGACGCCGAGCTGGCTGGCGTGATGCAAGGCGCCGCAGCACTTGTAGAGAATCTCGACCGCGCGCGGCACCGGCAACAGTTTGGCTGGCGTGCACCAGTCTTGCAGGGTGCTGCCTTCGACGTAATCCATCACCACATAGCGCACGCCTTCGCTGATGCCGGCGTCGAGAATGCTCACCACGTGCGGGTGGCGCAGGCGCCCGGCCAGCTGCGACTCGGTGTGGAAAAAGCGATCGGCATACATCGCTGCTTCGGCATCGTTGGCGGGCGCGGCGTCGAGTACCTTGATGGCGACCTGATCGCCCGAGAGGCCGTCCTGGGCCAGATAGACGGCGGCACTGGCGCCGCGTCCAAGCAGGCGGCCGAGGTGATAGCGGCCCACCAGCCGCGTGTTGGAGCGCGCGATGGCGCTGGCGGTGAGCGCTGATGCGGCAGCCGGGTCAGTCATTGTGGTGCCGATCTTGAACCGGTGTTGGCATGCGCGTTCCCCTGAATAGAGCTTGTTTGAGGGCACTTTACCGGGTTCGGATTTGAATTGTGCGGGCGCAGCGGAAATTGACCAATAATTCACTAAAAATTCATTGGCGCAGCCCGCAGCCTGCGCCTAAAATCGCTCCCGCCATGACCGATCCGCGCCACCTCGAAGAACAAAAAACTGCCGCGCTGGCCGGTGGGGCCAACACGCCTGTGCAGCACAGCCTGCCCTTGCCCGAGCGCGATGAGCCGTCGGAGCCGATGGAGGCCGATCAGGCGCAGGAGGCGCTCGAGGATGCACAGCGCCTGCTGACGCGCTACCGCCTGATCGAGATCACTGCCGCCGAGAGCGACGCTGATGCGGGGGTTGCGCACACCGAGCCCAACCCGGCGGTGCAGCCGATCCTCGACGAGCTCTCGAACCGCCTCAACGATCTGCACCCGGCCGACATCGCCTATGTGCTCGAAGCGCTGCCGGTCGACGACCGGCTGGTGCTGTGGGATCTGATCAAGACCGCCGAGCGCGATGGCGACATTTTGGTCGAGGTGTCCGACTCGGTGCGCGAAACGCTCATCGATTCGATGGATCGCGAAGACCTCGTGGCGGCGGCCGGGACCCTCGACGCAGACGAGCTCGCCGACATCGCCGAAGACCTGCCGCGCGAGGTGATCGATGAGGTGCGCCAGGGCCTGTCGCAGGAGGAGCGCGAGCAGTTGCGCGCGGCGATGTCCTACCCCGATGATGCGGTTGGCGCGCTGATGGATTTCGAGATGGTCGAGGTGCGCGAAGACGTGACCCTCGAAGTGGTGCTGCGCTATCTGCGCCGCCTCGATGAACTGCCTGACCTGACCGACCAGGTGTTTGTGATCGACCGTGACGGCGGCCTCAAGGGGGCGCTGCCGGTCAACAAGTTGCTGGTCACCGATGCCGATGCATTGGTCAAGGACGTGATGACCAGCGACATGCTCACGCTCAACCCGTGGGACAAGGCGGCTGACGCCGCACAGGCATTCGAGCGTTATGACCTGGTGTCGGCGCCAGTGGTGGACGCGGACAACAAATTGATCGGCCGCGTGACGGTGAATGAGGTGATGGACTACATCCGCGCCTCGCAAGAAGAGGAGATGCTGTCCAAGGCCGGCTTGCGCGAGGAGGAAGACATCTTCGCGCCGATCAGCCGCTCGGTGAAAAATCGCGCTCCCTGGCTGTTTCTCAACCTATGTACGGCCGGCATCGCGAGCTACGTGGCCTCGCGCTTCGAGAGCACCGTGAGCCACATCGTGATGCTGGCGTTCCTGATGTCGATCGTCGCAGGCATTGCCGGCAACTCGGGCAATCAGACCATGACGCTGATCATCCGTGCCCTTGCGCTCGGGCAAATCACGCGTGCCAATGTGCGCAGGCTGGTGACCAAAGAGTTGGCGACGAGTATGCTCATTGGCGTGGGCGGGGGGTTGATTGCCGGGGTATTTGCCTATTTCATTTCGCACAAGCTCGGGCTCGGTGCCGTGATGATGCTGGCGATTGTGCTCAACCTGCTGGTCGGCGCCACCATCGGCATGATGGTGCCGCTGGTGCGCCATCGCATGGGGCGCGACCCGGCGGTGGGGTCAAGCGTGTTGCTCACGTTCGCGACCGACACGCTCGGGTTTTTGATTTTTCTCGGATTGGCGACGCTGTTTTTGCTCTGAGTCATAGAGCGGAGAATGGCTTCTGGTGCGGGTTGCAGGCAATCGATGGTTTGGGATCCGCCTGCACCAAGGGTTTCAGGCTGCCCTACAACCCGCGCATCGCCGCTTCCGCCAACATCAACGTTTCATCAATCACCGCTTGCGTATGCGCCGCCGAAACGAAGCCCGCTTCATACGCCGAGGGCGCGAGATGCACACCGGCATCAAGCATCTTGTGGAAGAAGCGGTTGAATTTTTCCTTGTCGGCGAGCATCACTTCGGCGTAGCTGGTGGGCGGCTTGGGCGCGGCGAACAGGCCGAACATTGCACCGACGCTGGCGGCTGAAAAGCCTTGGCCGGTGCGGCGCGCAGCGGCGTTGATACCGTCTACGAATGACGTGGTGCGCGCGCTTAAGTCTTCGTAAAAG
>JANNCZ010000768.1:0-6811 GCA_031387185.1 Burkholderiales bacterium | reverse complement strand
CGCGGTGACGTGCGAGTAGCGCCGGTGGCCTGCGAGTATCGAGAGCATCCAGGTGCCCAGTATCTCGGCCTTGGACGGTGCGTTCGGGCTGTGGTAGACCAGCGGGTAACTTTCCTCCCAGCGTTGCCACAGCCCGGTGAGTACCAGAAATTCTATGAAGTACGCTAGTTGCCCCATCGGCGTGGCCGCGCTTTCACTCTCCCAGCGCACTTGTACCCGGCCACCCGCCGTCTGCAAACTGCTGCCCGGTATCAGCTTCGCTACCGCGTTCTCACGCTTGATTTTCGATTCACCCATTGGGTACCCTCCAATATATTCTCGAATCCCGCAGCCTGCCTCATTCTCCGTCAGTTTGCAGAGCGCTAAATGAGGTTTTTAGGATCAACGATCACGGCGCCGAATATTGGAGCGCGCGCGATCTTCAATCCTTGCTCGGCTACAGCCAGTGGCGGCGGTTTGAAGACGCCATCAAGCGTGCCATGACCTCCAGCGACCAGTCCGGCAACCCCTCTGACCACCATTTTGCCGGCGCCGGCAAAATGGTCGAGCTCGGGTCAGGCAGCGTTCGTTCGCTACAGGATTTCCACCTTTCCCGCTTCGCTTGCTACCTCATCGCCCAGAACGGCGACCCGCGCAAACCGGAAATCGCCCAGGCGCAAAAATACTTTGCCATCCAGACCCGCCGCCAGGAGATGACCGACCAGTTGGCGGCTGACATGGAACGGCTTGATCTGCGCAAGCAAACCAGCGAGGAATTCAAGGCCCTATCCGGCGCGGCGCACCAAGCGGGCGTGCAAAGCCGCATGTTCGGCGTGTTTCATGATGCGGGCTACAAAGGGCTGTACGGCGGCTTGGGCAACGACGCAATCAAGACCCGCAAGCAAATTCCCGCCAAAGAACAGTTGATGGATCGCATGAACGCCACCGAGTTGGCCGCCAATCAGTTCCGGATGACGCAAACCCGCGACAAACTGGCGCGTGAAGGCGTGCACAATCAGGCGCAAGCGATCCAGACGCACGAGAAGGTCGGCAAGGAAGTGCGCGACGCCATCAAGCGCATCGGCGGCACCCTGCCGGAAAGCATTCCGCCTGCGGAGCACATCAAGGAAGTGGAGAAACGGCTCAAGTCTGTGACGCCGAAGCTTGGTCTGGACGAACGTGATGCAGGCGGATTGCTGGGCGGCCAAGGGAAGTCGTGAACATGCATGAGCAAGAATCCGATTTGATCAACGGCGACAAGCAATATTTTTACGACAGGGTTGCTAGCGTTCGTAAGAAGCTTGAAGGTTTGCCGGCAGGTAGCTTCATCAAAAAATACTTTCCTTTGTCTCGTCTTGATGAGATGGCCCTTTTGAAAAGGCGCTTTCTCGTAAACCGGCCTACGTGAATAGTTGATAGGCTCGCCCCGACTCATCGGCGGGAAATTACCCTGAAAGGGCCTCCCACCAACGATTTCCATGGCCATGCCGCTGAAAGCCGCTTGTACCAACGATTTCAGAGGTGTCTCTGAAATCGAATTAACGCAGCGACGCGTTGATCCGTTCCAGCATCGCGCTGCCGGGGCACAATTCCTTCATCCCCATGCGATTGAAGGGCATGTCGGCGGTATTGAGATGCGCGTGCAGGTCTTCGGGATCGGCATCCACATAGAGCAGGCCGGTGGCGACTTCGCCAGCCGCCTGGCGCTCCTGAATGTAGGTCATCGCAGCGACGCGGTTGGTCGGATCGTACCCGGCGTGCAGCTTGCGCAGACGCATGATCGAGCCGTCGTGTTGCGCCACGTTGACGACTTCGCCTTCGGGATAGTCCACGGTGATCTCGGCGCGGCTGCTGATGAAGTCGATGCGGCTGACTGCCTCATTGTGCTCACGGATGTAGTCGTAGCTCTTGGTGCTGCCGGTGTGGTTGTTGAAGGCGACGCAAGGGCTGATGACGTCGATGAAGGCCGCGCCCTGGTGCGCGAGTGCGCCCTTGATCAGCGGCACCAGTTGGCGCTTGTCGCCGGAGAAACTGCGGCCGACATAGGTGGCACCGAGCAATAGCGCAAGTGAGGCCATGTCTACCGGCGAGTCGGTGTTGGCGACGCCTTTCTTTGATTTCGACCCCTGGTCTGCCGTGGCCGAGAACTGGCCTTTGGTCAAACCATAAACGCCGTTGTTCTCGACGATGTAGGTCATGTTGACACCACGGCGCATGACGTGGGCGAATTGGCCGATGCCGATGGAAGCGGAGTCACCATCGCCGGAGACGCCCAGATAAATCAACTCGCGGTTGGCGAGGTTGGCGCCGGTGAGTACCGACGGCATGCGCCCGTGCACGGTGTTGAAGCCATGCGAGTTGCCGAGAAAGTAATCGGGGGTCTTCGATGAGCAGCCGATACCCGACAGCTTGGCGACGCGATGCGGCTGGATGTCGAGCTCCCACGCCGCTTGGATGATGGCAGCGGAGATCGAGTCGTGGCCGCAGCCGGCGCACAGGGTGCTGATCTTGCCTTCGTAGTCGCGCCGCGTATAGCCGGCCTTGTTCTTGACGAGGGTGGGATGGTGCAGCGACGGTTTGGTGAGATAGGTCATACGGCTTCCTTGGTCATACAGCTTCCTTGCCCTTGCGGATCGGCACCACGTTGAGGCCCGCAGCGCGCCCGGCGATTTCGCGGGTGATGAAGCGTGCTGTCACCGGCGTGCCGTCATAGTTGAGCACCGCGACCATCTTGGCGGGATTGACGTTAAGTTCATTGATCAGCATTGAGCGCATCTGACCATCGCGGTTTTGCTCCACCACAAACACGGTGTCGTGCGCGTTGATGAAGGCGAGCACCGAGTCGGGGAAGGGGAAGGCGCGCAGGCGCATCAGGTCAACGTGCATCTGTTGCTCTTCGAGCGCATCGTAGGCTTCGTTCATCGCCGGGCTGGTCGAACCAAAATACAGCGCGCCCAGTTTGGTCTTGTGCGTGGCGCGGCGCTCGACCGGCTGCGGCACCAGTTTTTTCGCGGTGTTGAATTTTTTCAGCAGGCGCTGCACGTTGTAGAGGTAATCCGGGCCGGCTTCGGAGTAGCGCGCGTAGACGTCCTTGGTGGTGCCGCGCGTGAAGTAGCCACCCTTGCTCGGGTGGGTGCCGGGGTAGGTGCGGAACGGCACGCCGTCGCCATCGACATCGAGGTAACGGCCGAACTCCTTGCCACTCTCGAGCAACTCATAGGTCATCACCTTGCCGCGGTCGTACTCGCGCGCATCGTCCCACTTGAACGGTTTGCACAGTCGCTGGTTCATGCCGATGTCGAGGTCGGTCATCAGGAACACCGGCGTCTGCAAACGGTCCGCCAGATCGAGCGACGCTGCACCGAATTCAAAGCACTCGTGCGGATCTTCCGGCAGCAGCATCACGTGTTTGGTGTCGCCGTGACCGGCGTAGGCGCTCGACAGCAGGTCGGCCTGTTGGGTACGCGTCGGCATGCCAGTTGATGGCCCGCCGCGCTGCACGTTGATGATGGTGACCGGAATTTCGGCAAAGTAGGCCAGACCAATGAACTCGGTCATCAAAGACACGCCGGGGCCGGAGGTGGCGGTGAAGGCGCGCGCGCCGTTCCAGCCGGCACCGGTGACGATGCCGATGGACGCGATTTCATCTTCCGCCTGCACGATCGCGTACTTGCTCTTGTTGGTCGCATCGACGCGCAGCTTTTGGCAATACTTGATGAAGGCTTCGGCCACTGAGGAGGAAGGCGTGATCGGATACCAGGCACACACGGTCGCGCCGCCGTAGACCATGCCGAGCGCCGCTGCGGCATTGCCTTCGACCAGAATCATGTCGCCGATGTTGTCACGCTTGGCTATGCGAATCGGCAGCGGGCACTCCAGCTTGGCCATCGCGTAATCGCGGCCGAGTTGCAGTGCATGCACGTTGGGCTTGAGCAGTTTTTCCTTGCCCTTGTATTGCTCGCCGATCAACTCGGCAATCGCTTCTGCGTCCATGTCGAGCAGGGCTGCAAGCACGCCGACATAGATGATGTTCTTGAACAACTGGCGCTCGCGCGGATCGGTGTAGGTGTCGTTGCAGATCTCGGTCAGCGGCACGCCGATGACGTGGATGTCTTCGCGAAACTTGGACGCGGGCAGGGCCTTGGTTGAGTCGTACAGCAGGTAGCCGCCCGGCTCGATCTCGGCGATGTCCTTGTCCCAGGTTTGCGGGTTCATCGCCACCATCATGTCGACGCCGCCACGGCGGCCGAGGTAGCCCTTCTCGGTCACGCGCACTTCGTACCAGGTCGGCAGGCCCTGGATGTTCGACGGGAAAATGTTGCGCGGGCTGACCGGCACGCCCATGCGCAAAATCGCCTTGGCAAACAACTCGTTGGCCGAAGCCGAACCCGAGCCGTTGACATTGGCAAACTTGACGACGAAGTCGTTGACGGCTGCGATGCTTTTGACGCCAGGTGTAATGGCGGATCTCATGCGGCTCTCCGTTCGGGTTGCGCAGGGGTAACGGGTTTTACGGGGTTTACGGGTTTGATCTTGGGCGGCCGGCAAGACGGCCCGGCCTTGGCGGTTTGCATGAAAAATTTCTGCATGTCCCATGCGCCAGTGGGGCAGCGCTCGGCACACAGGCCGCAATGCAGGCACATGTCTTCGTCCTTCACCATCACCCGGCTGGTTTTGAGCGTGCCCGACACGTACAAGTCTTGCGTCTTGTCGGTGGCAGGTGCGGAGAGGCGCTTGCGCAACTCATCTTCTTCACCATTGAGGGTGAAGGTGATGCAATCCATCGGGCAGATGTCGACGCAGGCGTCGCACTCGATGCACTTCGAATCGACAAACACGGTTTGTGCGTCGCAATTGAGGCAGCGCTGCGCTTCTTTCCACGCCAGTTGCGGATCGAACCCGAGCTCAACTTCAACCTTGATGTTTTTGAGCGCGAGGTTGATGTCCTTGAGGGGCACCTTGTAGCGCGCGTCGTTGGCGATGCCGTTGTCGTAGCTCCACTCGTGAATGCCCATCTTTTGGCTGAGCATGCGCACCATCGGTGGCGGGCGCAGCGCCACATCTTCCGCCTGGCAGAACTTGTCGATCGACACCGCAGCTTCGTGGCCATGCGCCACCGCCCAGATGATGTTCTTCGGGCCGAACGCAGCATCGCCGCCGAAGAAAATCTTCTTCACGGTCGATTGCATGGTGACCTGATCAACCACCGGCAAACCCCATTTGTCGAACTCGAGACCAATGTCGCGCTCGATCCAGGGGAACGAGTTTTCCTGGCCCACGGCCACGAGGACATCGTCGCAGGCAATCGTCACGTCGGGCTGACCCGAGGGCACCAGCGAGCGGCGCCCCTTGGCGTCGTACTCGGCCTTGACGATTTCGAAGCACATGCCGGTCAGCTTGCCGTTGTCGTGCAAAAACGCTTTTGGCACATGGAAGTTGAGGATTGGGATGCCCTCATGCATCGCGTCTTCCTTCTCCCACGGCGAGGCTTTCATTTCATCGAAGCCCGAGCGCACCACCACCTTGACTTCATCACCACCGAGGCGGCGCGACGAGCGGCAGCAGTCCATCGCCGTGTTGCCGCCGCCGAGCACGATCACGCGCTTGCCGATTTTGTCAATATGGCCAAACGAGACGCTCGACAGCCAGTCGATGCCGATGTGAATGTTTTTCGCAGCCTCCTTGCGCCCCGGAATGTCGAGGTCACGCCCGCGCGGTGCGCCGCTGCCGACAAAAATCGCGTCATAGCCGCCATTGGTCTTGTCGTCGAGGAGACCTTTGAGGCTATCGATATTTTTGCCGCTGACAAAGTTGACGCCAAGGTCGAGGATGTAGCCGCACTCCTCGTCGATCACGCTCTCGGGCAACCGGAATTTCGGAATCTGGCTGCGGATAAATCCGCCAGCTTTTTTCTCGCCGTCAAACACGGTGACGTCGTAGCCAAGCAGTGCGAGATCGCGCGCCACAGTCAGCGAAGCAGGGCCGGCACCCACGCATGCAATGCGCTTGCCGTTCTTCTTCGACGGCACCTTGGGCATGCGTGCCGATACGTCATCTTTGTAATCCGCCGCGACGCGCTTCAAGCGGCAGATTGCCACCGGTTCCGGCTTCTCTGCGTTCTCTTCTTCCACGCGGCCACGGCGGCAGGCCGGCTCGCACGGGCGGTCACAGGTGCGCCCGAGCACACCGGGAAACACGTTCGACTCCCAGTTGATCATGTAGGCGTCGGAGTAACGCCCTTGCGCGATGAGTCGGATGTATTCAGGTACAGGCGTATGGGCAGGGCATGCCCACTGGCAATCAACGACCTTGTGGAAGTAGGCCGGATCGCCGATGTCGGTCGGCTTCAAACGAGTGCGCTCCTTTGGGTGAATCGGGCTTGCGGGTAGCGGTGCTGCGCGGCGAATTTTAGTTCTGCGTGGCTAAGCTACTGCCGCCTGGCGGCGCGTAGTTTACGCCCTGCAGTTGACGAAGAAAAGTGCGCCGTCAACGACTGTTGCGTAAACGTTACGCTCACCCGTACCGCGCCATAAACCCTTGCAAAATCAGGGGATTATTTGCATCGGCTCAGCTGGGAGAGCATCCTGGCCATGCACTACCGGAGCGCGGGAGGCGCTTGCCGTGGCGTTGACATCGCGCGAGCGGTCGTTGACAAATGACTTGCGGTCATTTTAAAATGACCGCAAGTCATTTGTTCTGTTTTAAACCGCTGCTTCCCGCGTCTCTCCTCTCTTAAGGCACCCGCCCACCATGGTCGTCCTCCACCGCGCCGTACAAGCCGAAGACAAGGCCGCGCGCCGCTCGGCGATTTTGCAGGCGGCCGAATCCTTGC
>JANNCZ010000739.1:0-10043 GCA_031387185.1 Burkholderiales bacterium | reverse complement strand
ACCAGATCGGAAAAGCCTTTGTAGGGGATATGCGTCATGGTCGCGCCGGAGACCTTGGCGAGGTGCTCGCCGAGCAGGTGATAGAAGGAGCCGACGCCGACGCTGCCGTAGGTGAGCGGCTTGTCTTTCGAGTTTTTCGCCAGCGCCACCAGTTCATCAAAGGTGTTGGCCTTCAGATCCTTGCGCACAAACACTGCCATGTTGGCGACGCCGATCATCTGCACCAGGCGGAAATCTTCGCTCTTGAATTTGACCGCGGCGTTGGCCAGCGGCGAGAGGATCAATTCGTTGGGTGACCCCTGAAACAGGTAGTAACCGTCGCTGGCGGCGGAGAGCACCTTTTGCGCGCCAATCGCGCCGCTGACGCCACCCAGGTTTTCAACCAGCACCGGCTGGCCCAGCAGTTTGGAGAGCGGGTTGTTGACCATGCGGGCGATGGTGTCGGACAGGCCGCCGGCCGGGTAGGGCACCATCAGGTTGACTTGTTTGGCGGGGAAGGTCTGCGCCAGTGCGACTGATGCGGCAAGGGCGCTGAACAGCAGGGTGGTGAGAGTGCGGGTGAGGCGCATGATGTCTCCTGGGAATAGGAATGGACTGCTTTGGTTATTGGGCATCCGGGTCTGCTGGGCAGCGCGGGCGCTTGAAACAGATGCATGAAACAGTTCCGTGCCACGCAACTGCGCGCGACAGCTTGGTATGAGGCACCGTCATGCTAAGCAGAGACATTCAATGTGTCCAATGCATAATTTTTCTTGTTATCATGCATTTCTTGCATTATTTTTCCAGACGGCACATTGCACGATACCGGAGCGGACGATGAACCTCAAACATCTGGCGCACTTGCTGGCGCTGGCCGAAACAGCGTCGTTCAGCCGCGCGGCCGAGCGTGTCCACGTCACCCAGCCAGCCCTGAGCCGCAGCATCCTGGCGCTCGAAGAAGAGTTGGGCGGGCAGCTATTTGACCGCGTCGGCAAACGCAACCATCTCACGCCACTGGGGGCGGCGGTGGTAGTGCGTGCGCGCCGCATAGTGCTCGAAGCTTCGGAATTGAAGCGCAGCGCCGACCTGCTGCAAAGCGGCAGCGGCGGCGCGATTCGCGTCGGCCTGGGGTCGGGTTCCGGCGCGCTCCTGATGACCCCGCTGTTGCAATATGCAGCGGCAAACCATCCCTCAATCCGCGTGGCGATTGCGCGCGGCTCCACCGAATTGCAACTGGGGCAATTGCGCGCGCAGGAACTCGATGCACTCATTGTCGATGTGCGGCGCATTGCGCCAGCCCCGGATTTGCTGATCGAGCCGGTCAGCGAATTGCGCGCCGCGTTCGTTTGCCGCGCGAAGCACCCGCTGGCAAAGCGGCGGCGCGTGGATATTGATGCGCTGCTGGAATATCCGGTGGCGTCCACTCCCCTGTCGGACGAAGTCGCGCGCCTGCTGGTGGCGCGCTACGGCGCCCGTGCCAACCCGGTGCGCATGATTTCCCTGCATTGCGAGGATGTGAAGAGCCTGATCGATACGGTGATCGAGACCGATGCGATTTTTCTTGGCGTGGTGGCCGCCGCGCGCGAGGGCATCGCAAAGCGGCAGCTGGTGGAACTGCCGGTGTCGCCCGCGCTCAACGCCGGTGCGCGCTTTGCCTATGTCACCCTGGCAGGCCGCACCGAAGCGCCGGTGATGGCGGTGCTGCGCAAGTTTGTGGGCGAGCGGCTGCGCGATGCGCCGAAGTGACAGGCCGGCACGGTCAAAGGAAGAGCGGGCTTGAAGCGGGCTGGGCAGCACCGGTTAATCATTACAAAATATCATGATTTATCGAAATTAAATGCATTGGAGTTTTGTCATCCTGCCATTTAAGATGACCAAAAGTACATCGCTAAAAATGCCTCTCACCCCCCGGCAAGACCCCGCCCGCTCAGCCCGATTTTGCTGCCACCGAAGAATTGACCATGCTCATCCCCACCTACGACGACATGCTCGCCGCGCACGAACGGATCGCGCCGCACATCCGCCGCACGCCGGTGCGCACCTCTGACTACCTCGACGATCTGGCGGGCGCGAAGCTGTTCTTCAAGTGCGAGAATTTTCAGGAGGCCGGCGCCTTCAAGGTGCGCGGCGCCACCAACGCCGTTTTCGGGCTGACGGACGCGCAAGCCAAAAGCGGCGTCGCCACGCACTCGTCCGGCAATCATGCGCTGTCGCTGGCCTGGGCCGCCGGACGCCGCGGCATTCCCTGCAATGTGGTGATGCCGCGCACGGCACCCCAGGCCAAGAAAGACGCGGTGCACCGCTACGGCGGCACGATCACCGAATGCGAGCCGTCCACCTCCTCACGCGAGGAGGTGTTTGCCAAAGTGCAGGCGGCGACCGGCGGCGAGTTTGTCCACCCCTACAACGATGCGCGCGTGATCGCCGGCCAGGGCACCTGCGCGCGCGAGTTGATGGAGCAGGTTGAAGGGTTGACGGCGGTGGTGGCGCCGATTGGCGGCGGCGGCATGATTTCCGGCACTTGCCTGACCTTGTCGACGCTGTCACCACAAACCGGCATTTTCGCTGCCGAGCCGGAGCAGGCCGACGATGCCTGCCGCAGCTTTAAAGCCGGCTACATCATTGCCGACGACGCGCCCGAGACGGTGGCCGACGGCCTCAAGGTGCCGCTCAAGGAGTTGACCTGGCACTTCGTGCAGCGCCATGTGAGCGACATCCTTACCGCCTCCGAGCAGGAGATCATCGACGCGATGAAGCTCGCCTGGAAACATCTGCGCGTGGTGATGGAGCCCTCATCGGCCGTGCCGCTGGCGGTGATTTTGAAAAACAAGCAGCGCTTCGCCGGCCAGCGGCTGGGCGTCATCGTCACCGGCGGCAATGTCGATCTCGACAGCCTGCCCTGGATCAGCCGCGCTTGAGAATTGTCTGCAGCATGACTAACTCTTGCCGCTATCGAGGCTGTCATGCTTTTGGAAACGTTCAATCAACAAGGAGAAACAAGCCATGAGCAAGCAAAACGGATTTGAAGGTTTGGAAGTCGGCTATGACATCCCGGCGCTGCCGGGCATGGACGAAGCGGCGATTCAGACGCCCTGCCTCGTGCTGGACCTCGACGCGCTGGAGCGCAACATCAGGAAGATGGGTGACTATGCCAAGGCACACGGCATGCGCCATCGCGTACACGGCAAGATGCACAAGTCGGTGGACGTGGCGAAGCTCCAGGAAAAACTTGGCGGTGCCATTGGCGTGTGCTGCCAGAAGGTCTCGGAAGCCGAGGTCTTCGCGCGCGGCGGCATCAAGGACATTCTGGTCTCCAACGAAGTGCGCGACCCGGTGAAGATCGACCGTCTGGCACGGCTGCCGAAGGCCTATGGCTGCCGCACCATCGTCTGCGTGGATGATCTGGCCAATGTGGCGCAACTGTCAGCCGGTGCAGCCAAGCACGGCACGACCATCGAGTGCTTCATTGAAATGGACGTGGGCGCGGGCCGCTGCGGCGTGACCGGCGCGGACCAGGTTGTTGAGATTGCCCAGGCGATTGCCGCCGCACCGGGCCTGAAATTTACCGGCATCCAGGCCTACCAGGGCGCCATGCAGCACATGGACAAGTACGAAGACCGCAAGGCCAAGCTCGACGCCGCCGTGGCGATGGTGAAGGCGGCCATCGAGGCGCTGACGGCTGTGGGCTTGAAGCCGGAACTGGTCTCCGGCGGTGGCACCGGCAGCTACTACTTCGAGTCGAACTCGGGCGTCTACAACGAGCTGCAATGCGGCTCCTACGCCTTCATGGACGCCGACTACGGACGCATCCTCGACAAGAACGGCAAGCGCATCGACCAGGGCGAGTGGGAAAACGCTTTCTTCATTCTCACGCAGGTGATGAGCCATGCCAAGGCCGACAAGGCGATCTGTGACGCCGGCCTCAAGGCGCAGTCGGTCGATAGCGGCCTGCCCACCATTTACGGGCGCAAGGATGTCGAATACATCAAGTGCTCCGACGAGCACGGCGTCATCTCCGACCCCCAGGGTGTGCTCAAGGTGGGCGAGCGCCTCAAGCTGGTGCCCGGCCACTGTGACCCGACCGCGAACATTCACGACTGGTATGTCGGCGTGCGCCAGGGCAAGGTGGAAGTGGTCTGGCCGGTTTCGGCGCGCGGCAAGGCGTACTGAGCCGCTTTCATCGAAGGAAAGATCCGATATGGTCATCGTGCCGGAGCGCGCCATCGCCGGGCTGATCTCGCCCGAGGCGGCATTCGAGGCGGTCGAAGCCGTCTTCGCCGCCATGGCCTCGGGCGCGGCGCGCAATTTTCCGGTGGTGCGCGAGGCCCTCGGCCACGAAGACGCGCTCTACGGATTCAAGGGCGGCTTCGATCGCAATGGTCTGGCGCTTGGCCTCAAGGCCGGCGGGTACTGGCCGCACAATCTGGACAAGCGCGGCCTCATCAACCACCAGTCGTCGGTGTTCCTGTTCGACCCCGACAGCGGGCGGGTGAGTGCGATGGTAGGCGGGAATCTGCTAACCGCCTTGCGCACGGCGGCGGCTTCGTCCGTCTCGATCAAGCATTTGGCGCGCAAAGATGCCAAGGTGCTGGGCATGGCCGGGGCCGGACACCAGTCCCACTTTCAACTGCGCGCCGCAGTAAAGCAGCGCGCCTTCGAGAAAGTGGTGGCGTGGAATTACCACCCGGACATGCTGCCCAACCTCGCCCGGACGGCAGCGGAACTGGGGCTGCCCTTCGAGGCGGTTTCGCTGGAACAACTCGGTGCGCAGGCCGATGTAATCATCACCATCACATCGGCCTTTTCTCCGTCGTTGATGAATGCCCATGTACGCCCCGGCACCCATCTGGCCTGCATGGGCACCGATACCAAGGGCAAGCAGGAGGTCGAAGCCGCGCTGCTGGCGCGCGCCACGGTCTTTGCCGACGAGATTGCGCAATCGGTCAGCATTGGCGAGGCGCAGCATGCGGTCGCGGCCGGGCTGATCGACCCTGCCCGCATCGTGCAGATTGGCGCGGTGATCAATGGCGCGCATCCAGGCCGTTCCAGCGCTGATGAAATCACGCTGTTCGACGGCACCGGCGTGGGGTTGCAGGACCTTGCGGTCGCGGCGGCTGCGGTGCGCCTGGCGATTGCCAATGGCAGCGCGATGGAAGTGGACGTGTAGGCGCAGGTGCCGGCGGGCACTGGTGTCCGGAAGCGGCAATCGTCTGGCACCAATGAGACCGGCCGTATCCCGCGAGTCCCAGTAGAATACCCACTAAGTAAAACTTTTGGGGAAGCGCATGAGTGCCGTCCTGATCTCCACCAAGGGCCAAATTGTCCTTCCGGTCGCCGTGCGCAAGGCTCTTGGCCTGCGGCCTGGCATGCGGGTCAACGTCAAGGTCGATGGCAAGAGCGCCAGGCTGACGCCCGCCCCTGCCAAGCACACCACGACCATTGAAGAAATTCAGGCATTGCTCAAATACGCCGGCCCTGCAGTTCCCGTCAGTGCGATGCGCGTAACCAATTACAAGGGCTGAAAGTGCGTGCCATTGATACCAATGTGCTGGTGCGTGCACTGGTGCAGGACGACCCCGCTCAAACGAAGCGCGCACTCGCGCTTTTGAAGAATCATCCGGTCTATGTGCCCGTCACGGTGATCCTTGAATTGGAATGGGTGCTGCGATCGCGCTATGCCTGTTCGCAGTCAGTGATTGCAGAGACGATTGAGAAGATTGCCGCTCTGGAAAACGTGGTGATCGGGGAGCGCGACGCGGTAATCAATGCAGCGGCCAAACTGGCGCATGGATGGGATTTTGCCGATGCCCTGCATCACGCGCTTAGCCAGGGGTGCGATGATTTCGTAACACTTGATGGCGATCTGACAAAGCGGTCGAAGCGAGTCTTGGGAGCTGATCCAGTAGTCACGCGTTTGTAGGCGCGTGGGTTTCGAAAGGGATCAATGCCGGACGAAACACTGGTCCCCGGTTCGATCCGGCCAGGATGGTTCAGGCCACAGCACGCAGCCCGGGAGAGGGCGCGCGCAGGCGCGGTCGCGCGCCGGGTGTGCGTGGCGTGGTACGGACCGTGCGCACAGCGCGTGCTTTCGGCGCCGGCTGAACCGCCAGCCGCAGGCCCATTGCACCAAGCAACGCGGAAAGACTGCGCAATTCCGGGTTGCCACTGGCCGACAAGGTGCGATAAAGCGTTTTAGGATTGAGATTGGCCTTGCCGGCCAACTCCGCCACGCCGCCATACGCTTCCGCCATGCGCCGCAATGCCAGAAGCTGTTCGCCGCGCTCGCCATCAGCGAGCACCGCATTCAAATAGTCGATGGCGAAGCCAGGGTCGCGTTTAAGCGAAGCAATGCTTGCGTCTTCGTGTGTGACATGGGACTTAATGTTTGCCATGCGGCGCTCCTGATCGTAGTTGATAAGCGCGCCAATGTTTGACGGCGCTGTTGATGTCTGAATCCTGCGAGCGTTTGTCACCACCACACAGCAGCAACACGACGGTGGCGCCTGATCTGGCGTAGTAAACGCGATAGCCTGGCCCGGTGTCGATGCGCAGTTCCCACACCTCGTCACGGCAAAACTTGCAATCGCCCAGATTGCCCTCCGCCAACCGGTCAATCCGCCGCTGGATCACGATGCGCGCCTGCCGGTCTTTCAGTTTGTCGAGCCAGCGCTGAAATAGGTCGTGGCCGGCGCGGTCAAGATAATGCAGGACTTCCATGCGCGCACTGTAGCATATTCGCTTATAAGCGACCACGGTGGATGCATGTTTGATGCGCAGCGCGCCGGTGTAGCATACCCGTCGGTCTGCATTTTTCAATCGAACATCGGCGTAACGCGCGCGACCGGTGAATAGGGGTAAGGGTAAGCGATGGAACGCTCATTCAAGGAGGAAGTAAAACTCCTCAAGCTGGGACAAGGCGACACCTTCCACGGCGAAGGCATCCTCGCCGTGACCAAGGCGCTGCTGCAATCGGGCGTCTCCTACGTCGGCGGCTACCAGGGCGCGCCGATCTCGCACCTGATCGACGTGCTGGCCGACGCCAGCGAATTCATGAGCGAGCTGGGCATCCACTTCGAGGCCAATGCTTCCGAAGCCGGCGCCGCCGCGATGCTCGGCGCCTCGATCAACTATCCCGTACGCGGCGCAGTGACCTGGAAATCCACCGTCGGCACCAATGTCGCCTCGGACGCGCTCGCCAACCTCGCCTCCTCAGGAGTCAAAGGCGGCGCTGTGATCATCATCGGCGAGGACTACGGCGAAGGCTCCTCGATCATGCAGGAGCGCAGCCACGCCTTTGCGATGAAATCGCAGATGTGGCTGCTCGACCCTCGCCCCAACCTGCCGTCAATCGTGCGCTCCGTCGAGAAAGCCTTCGAGCTCTCCGAAGCCTCCAGCACGCCGGTGTTTGTCGAACTGCGCATCCGCGCCTGCCACGTGCACGGCTCGTTCGAGTGCAAGGACAACGTCGAAGCCAAGATCTCGCGCAACGCCCTGTTGCAAGAACCCAGCTTCGACTACGGCAACATCGTGCTGCCGCCCTCGTCCTACGCACAGGAAAAACACAAGATCGAACACCGCTGGCCGGCCGCGGTGGAATTCATCAAGCGCGAAAAACTCAACGAAGTGTTTGAAGGCGCTCTGCCCGATGGCAAGCCTGATGGCAAGCCCGACGGTAAGCCCGATGGCAAAGCCTGTCTCTCCGACATCGGCATCATCCTGCAAGGCGGCATGTACAACGCAGTTGTTCGCGCGCTGCAACAACTGAAGCTTGCCGACGCCTTCGGCAACACGCAAGTGCCGCTCTACGTGATGAACGTGACCTACCCGCTGATCCCCGAGGAACTCACCGCGTTTTGCGCCACCAAACGCTCGGTGCTGATGGTCGAAGAAGGCCAGCCCAATTTCATCGAAGATGCGCTGCACGCGATTTTGCGCAAGGCCGATATTCAAACCAAGGTGTTCGGCAAGATGATGTCGCACGACACAGCGGCGAACGCGAGTGTGATCCACGCATCGAACCGAAACACCGGCGTGTTCCCGATGGCCGGCGAATACACCGGCGAAGTGATGCTTAGCGGTCTGGCCAACTACATCACCAACGCCGCGCCGCGCGGCCTCGACCTGAACGCCGTCACGGCCATCGCCGCCACCCCCGAAAAAATCAGCCATTCCAAAAAGCGCGCCCTCGAACTCCTCGGCGGCGCCGTGCCCAACCGCCCGCCGGGTTTTTGCATCGGCTGCCCGGAGCGCCCGGTGTTCTCCGCCATGAAACTGCTCGAGCGCGAAGCCGGCGGCTACCACGTCTCGGCCGACATCGGCTGCCACCTGTTCTCGTCCCTGCCGCCGTTCAACATCGGCAACACCGTGCTGGGTTATGGCTTGGGGCTGGCGAGCAACTCGGCGATCAGCCCGCTGTTTGCCAAGCGCACCGTCACCGTGATGGGCGACGGCGGCTTCTGGCACAACGGCTTGTCGAGCGGCGTCTCGAATGCGGTATTCAACAACGACGACGGCATCCTCGTCATCATGAAAAACGGCTACTCCTCGGCCACCGGCACGCAGGAGCTG
Source organism: Burkholderiales bacterium (assembly GCA_031387185.1). Classification (GTDB taxonomy): domain Bacteria; phylum Pseudomonadota; class Gammaproteobacteria; order Burkholderiales; family JAEUOS01; genus CANJDH01. Next base: position 1,496 of record JANNCZ010000739.1, on the reverse strand, counting down.
CCCTCGAGCCCGCACCAGAGCCAGGAGCACCGCGCCACCGACATGGGCATCGAGCGCGTGCTCGGCGGCATGGGCGTCAAGTGGATGAAGACAGTCGACAACTACCGCGTCGCCAACACCCTCACCGTGCTGCGCGAAGCCATGACCACGCCCTTCAAGGGCCTGAAGGTGATCATCGCCGAAGGTGAATGCATGCTCGAGCAGCAGCGCCGCATCAAGCCGGTCAACGCCGCCAAGCTCAAGGCGGGAGAGCGTGTGGTGCGCGTGCGCTACGGCGTCGACGAAGACACCTGCACCGGCGACCACTCCTGCATCCGCCTCTCCGGCTGTCCCTCGCTCACGATCAAGGATTCAACCGACCCGCTCAAAGTGGACCCGGTCGCCTACGTGAACAACAACTGCGTCGGCTGCGGCCTGTGCGGCGAAGTGGCGCACGCCGCTGTGCTGTGCCCCTCGTTCTTCCGTGCCGAGATCATGCAGAACGCGAGCTGGTGGGACAAGTTCAAGGCCAGGTTCCGCGGCGCCGCGATCGGCGCACTGCAGCCGGCGTAAGGAATGCGCAACGCATGAGCGACGCCTCATCTCACGTTTCGGCCCACGCTTTGAACAACACGAAGCCGATCACCATCCTCATCGCCGCCCTCGGCGGCGAAGGCGGCGGCGTACTGGCCGACTGGCTGCGCGACGCCGCCACCGCCGCCGGCCTGCCGGTGCAAAGCACGTCGATCCCCGGCGTGGCGCAACGCACGGGGGCCACCACCTACTACCTCGAAATCTTCCCGGTGCCGTGGACGCAACTCAAAGGCCAGCGCCCGGTGCTTGCCCTGACCCCCACGCCCGGCAACGTCGACCTTATGGTCGCCTCCGAGCTGGTCGAAGCGGGCCGTGCGCTGCAAAACGGCTGGGTGACCGAGCGCACCACGCTGATCGCCTCGAGCCATCGCATCTACGCCACCATAGAAAAAATGCCGATGGCCGACGGCCGCTTCGACGCCCAGCGCATCCTCGACGCCGCCCCGCAACTGGCCGCCAAGGCCGTGCTGTTCGACATGATGGAGGCCGCGCAACAAACCGGCACGGTGATCTCGGCCGTCATGTTCGGCGCCATGGCCGGCTCGGGCAAACTGCCGCTCTCCAGAGCCATGTGCGAAAACGCCATCAAGGCCTCGGGCAAGGGTATCGAAGCGAGCCTGCGCGGCTTTGCCGCCGGTTTCAGCGCGGCAGCCGACACACCGCCGGTTGCAACGCTGGGAACAAAAACAAACCTGCAGCAGGCCGGAGAGGCAATACCAGAGCCAACCTCCAAGGCCATGCCGCCAGAACGCGCTACAGGAGCCACTCTTAGAGCACAGGGCTTCCCGGAACACGCCCACCACCTCATCACCGAGGGCATCAAGCGCCTCACCGATTACCAGGACGCCGCCTACGTCAAGCTCTACCTCGAACGCTTGAAGCCTATCGCCCACCACGACGCACAGATCGGCAAGCTCACCGCC
>JANNCZ010000701.1:0-12006 GCA_031387185.1 Burkholderiales bacterium | reverse complement strand
GGCGCATCTGGGCCGTGGCCATGAAGGAGAAATACGGCGCCAACGAACGCAGCCAGAAACTCAAATACCACATCCAGACCAGTGGTCGCAGCCTGCATGCACAGGAGATCCAGTTCAACGACATCCGCACCACGCTGCAGGCGCTGATCGCGATCTACGACAACTGCAACAGCCTGCACACCAACGCGTTCGACGAGGCGATCACCACGCCGACCGAGGAGTCGGTGCGCCGCGCGATGGCGATCCAGCTCATCATCAACCGCGAATGGGGCATCGGCAAGAACGAAAACCCGAACCAGGGGTCGTTCATCATCGAGGAACTCACCGACCTGGTCGAGGAAGCGGTGCTCAAGGAATTCGAAGCCATCAGTGATCGCGGCGGCGTGCTCGGTGCAATGGAAACCGGGTTTCAGCGTGGGCAGATCCAGGAGCAGTCGATGTTCTACGAGCACAAGAAGCACGACGGCTCCTACCCGATCATCGGCGTCAACACCTTTCGCAACCCGCACGACTCGGGCGTGGCACCGACCATTGAGCTGATCCGCTCCACCGAGGAGGAAAAACAATCCCAGTTGCAACGCCTCGCCGATTTTCATGCGCGCCACAAAGATGTTGCACCAGACATGCAGAAGCGCTTGCAGCAGGCGGTGATCGACAATCAAAACGTGTTCGCCGTGCTGATGGACGCCGCGCGCGTCTGCTCGCTCGGGCAGATTACCAATGCCTTGTTTGAGGTGGGTGGGCAGTACCGGCGCAGTATGTAGCTTGGCTGCTGCGCCTTGGCAGCTTTTGTCAATGCAGATGCTGCCGCAGTAGCTGAGCAAAGTCATAGGCGCTAAATTGCACGGTCTTGCCGGTGTAGTAATTCGCTCGATGAAATTGCTTGATGCCAACGACCTTGTCGCTCTCTGCAACCGCCAACACGAATCCTGGCTGGTTGGTGTACCGGTACTGCATGTGAATGACTTCAGCCTCAAGCAATCGCGTGGCGCTCGTTGCTGCAATCACAATCAGCGGACTCGCAGATTCGCCAATCACATGGTCGGCTTCCAAGCCTCCGGCAATCGGCAATTCAACGTCATTTTGCAGCCGGAGCGAAAGCGCCGCACTGACTTCCTGCACGATGGCCGACACACGCGCCTTGAAGTCGCTAGTCGAGCGCTCTTTGTGGGAAGTGGCGAGGGCGAATAGTTGCTGGGAGGCCGCTGCGACATGAAGAATTGACGGCGCAACCATTTGCAGGTTTCGAACCTCAGCCTGTATCACCTCGTCGTCCGTAAATTCCAGCGAAGTATTGGCGCGCAGTTCCTCTGCCCATCGCACAATTGACTCAGATTCGGTGTCGCCTCCGTGCAAGGAGGCATAAAGAGCCGCTTCGCCATTTTCGTCAATCTGCATCGACTCCGCTCGCGGACGAACTCGCACAACGACGTTGTCGTTGCTGCCGGGGTACAGCAACGGCGTGATCACGCGCTGAACGCCACCTTCGTCCTCGACAACTTCAAACAGCGCACAAATCGCATGCTTGAGATCACTGACTAATTCCATAGTCCGGTCTCCGCTCCAACGGCGATACCCATGGCCTTGCAAAACCGGTGAATCAACTTGAGCCGGTCACTTTCTTGGCGCGGATCGAAACCGGCAATACTGGAAGACAGCGCGAGTTCGGGTGCGCCGGGTAACAGCCGCTGGCGATAGTCATACGTGGTGTTGCATGGCACTTTGATGTGGAGCCCCTTGTGACTGGGATGCAGATGTAATTCGGCGAGTGGAAACAATTCGTCTTGCTCTACGCGCAGAAACAGATACCCAAAGAACGCGCCGTCAGTCAGAAATTCGCCATCGCGCCACATAAACACAGCGCAATGCGCATCCGAAACGGGTAGCACATCCGTGGCCTGAATACGCGCACCGCCGATTTTATGCAGCGGCTTGGGCAGCCGGCCCTTCTTGATCCCGCGAAAGACCGGAATAGCAGCCAAACGCTTCGGGGCGAGCTTGTGTTGAGCGAGTTCTTTGGGGAGCATGGTGGCGCAAGTATCTGAAGCTTTTGCTTACGGTCAAGGTTGCCTGCCGTCCAAGAATCGGGATTTCAAACACGTATCAAACAAGTGTACCGCGTTGGTGCGCGCAGTCTCGCCAGATCCTTGTTGAACCAGAGCAAGTGGGCGAAGGTGATAGCATTTCAGAATTCCGTTCATTTGCTTGCACCTTGACAGTACGCAGAATCGAGACTCAAACGCTAACCTGGCCCGCACCGTTGCGGGAGATGGAAGCGTTGCGCTTGGCAGTGAGCCGCAAGCGCATTGGTCAGGCGTGACCGGTATACGGAACCACAGGGCATATCAAAGGCATCTACCGTTTCGTCAGTCATGACGAAATGAACTGCCACGACGATGAGGCGCTCGCGCGGGCGATTGCGGCTGAGGTGCTGGCGCATGCAACTGAAAGCAAGCCAAGGTAAACCGCATTCAGTGGCGAATTTTCACCTTGATCCATCCCTTGATGGCGAACCAAGTCTCAATTCACATGACGCGCATTGTCGGCACTCAAGATCGCTCGGAATTCGAATTTGACCCGATCAAGGCCTGGCGTCGCGGTTTGGTATTGGATCAAATGCTTCGCAATTCCATGCCACCCTATCCACGAGGCGTGACGCGCGGTACCCACGAATACTTCAACCGTATTGATGATGCGCGGCGACTACAAATGGCGCGGGCTTTGAATAGCGAGTAATTCAAGGGTATTCCATGGTAATGATTTCGCCGATGTTCTACAGGTAACCCACCATGCCCAAACTTCTTACCCCCGCCCAGGCAGAAGCCTGCAAACGCGACGGCTATTGCGCGCCGGTGCGGGTGATGCCCGCAGCTGACGCACACCACTATCGCGTCGCTCTCGAAACGCACGAAGCCAAAACCGGTAAGCCGCTGAGTCAAAGGGGCCAGGGTCGAATTGAATTCGCATAATCCCTGAAACCGGCTCCCACCAATGCTTTCAAGCCGATGCAAACACAGAACCCGCTCCCAGAGCCATTCCTGGCGGCATGGCATGGTGCGAAGTGGGGAATGTGTGAGCGGCGTTAGCTGCCAGTAAAAGAGAGAAATCCCCTCAACGCCCGCTTTGCGGGCGTTGTTGCTGATAGCTGCCGAATCCACCAGACTTCGCCGGCGCAGCAGGTAAGGCCGCCTCCCTTGGAATCTTGCACTACACCCCCCATAATCCCGTCATGCGACAAATCGGCATCCGAACCGAAAGCCAACCCAGCCGGCTTCCCACTGCGGAAGCGCTGCGTCTGGCCGCGATTCATCAGAAAACCGGCGGCGCGCTTGCTGCACTCGCGACCACCGGTGTGGCCAAAGGCATCTACCGCTTTCGCTCCCACGATGAAAAAAACCGTCACGATGACGAAGCACTGGCGCGCGTGATCGCCGCCAATGCGAAGCTGCGGGCAGCAACGAATGGGGCCGGGTGATGCCTGACGCTGAGCGTGCCGCTCGCCCGGCGAGTGTCGAGGATCTGAAGACGCTGCTGCGCTCGCTTGGCGAGCACGGTGTGGACTATCTGCTGATCGGCGGTTACGCCTTGTACGCCTTGGGCTATCAACGCGGCACAACGGACATTGACATCGTGCTGCGGCCCACGCAAGAACAGGGCGAACGCGTCAAGCAGGCGCTCATGGTCTTGCCCGATCAGGCCGCAAAAGACTTGGTTCCCGAATGGTTTACCGATGGAGAGACCATCCGGGTCGCCGATGCTTTTTTGGTTGATTTGATGTTCAACGCCTGCGGGGAATCCTATGAATCCCTGCTTCCTTACCTCGTCACCATCGACTTTGACGGAGTTCCGGTGCGTACCCTGAGTGTTGAGGGGCTGCTCAAAACCAAACAGTCTTCACGCGACAAGGACAAGCTCGACCGTTTGATTCTGGAGAGGGCGGTAAACGAGTCGAAGAAAGGCTGAATCCACCATGCCCAAACTTCTCACCCCCGCTCAAGTAGAAGCCTGCAAACGCGAAGGCTACCTCGCGCCGGTGCGCGTGATGTCCGCCGCAGACGCGCACCAATACCGCGTCGCCCTGGAAACGCACGAAGCCAAAACCGGCCAGCCGCTGCAGGGCAACTGGCGCCACAAGACACACCTGCTATTCACCTGGGCAGACGCGCTGGTGCACCACCCGGTGATCCTCGACGCGGTGGAGGACGTAATCGGCCCGGACATCCTGTGCTGGACCACCAACTTTTTCATCAAGGAAGCCAATAGCGCAGGCTTCGTGTCCTGGCATCAGGATTCAACCTACTGGGGTCTGGAGCCGGACGACGTGATTACCGCGTGGGTCGCATTCACTGAGGTGACGCCCGCGAACGGCTACATGCAGGTGATTCCCGGCAGCCACCGCATCGACCAGTTGCCGCACGTCGATACTTTCCACAAGGACAACCTGCTCTCGCGCGGACAGGAGATTGCGGTCGAGGTGGACCGGTCAAAAGCCGTGGGCCTGGCGCTGCACGCGGGCGAGATGTCGCTGCATCACATCAAGCTGGTGCATGGCTCGGACGCCAACCGCACGGCTGACCGGCGCATTGGTCTGGCAATCCGCTACATCCCCACCTATGTGCGTCAAACCAAAGTGCGCGACGCGGCGATGCTCGTACGCGGCACTGACAAGTTTCACCATTTTGACTACGAGCCGCGTCCCCAAGCCGATCTGGATGACGCCGCGCTGGCGGCGCATGCCGATTCGGTAGCGCGCCAGGTGAAAGCGTTGTACTCGGGGACGGAGCAGACCGCGTTTCGGGCGTAGCCGCTGTGCCGTTGCATGCGCAGGGCGCTTACTTCGGCGCGTCGTAGAGCGGCTTGCCCTTGTCGACAATGTGCACGGTGTAGAGCTTGATGGCTGTGTCGCCAGCGACCTTCCAGCCTGCATGCGGCACATCGCGCAGGTTCATGATCGGTGCGCCGGTCGGCAGCGGCATCGGGTCCTTGCCCGGCACCTGAATCATCCCGCCTTGCAGCACGATGCCGGCTTCAATGCCGTGATGAATATGCAGCGGGATGGAATCCCCCGGCTTGTACTCGCCAACCGACGAAACCACTTCCATGCCGGGTGCGCCGGACAGGTCGACGCGGCGGATTTCCTTGCGGTTGGCCGAGTCCTGGCCCCAGCCCGACAAGGGTGTGGCCAGGATAAAGACGGCGGCGAGCAGAGCAGTGTGAATCGAACGCATGATGAATCCCCTCCAGAATGATGTATGTGCGGAATGCGCGCTTGCCTGACGTAGGCCGTCATCCGCAGGCGGCGCCAGGTGATTGTCTCAGACTGCCAGCGCCACCGCGACCGCATCACGGTGTACTCTGCGGCTTCACAAAATGATTGGAGTGGGGCATGAAGGCATTGCGTTTTTTTCACATCGGCGCAGCGGCATTCCTGATCGGCGCAGCATCACTCGCCGCCGCGCAGACCTGGCCATCCAAACCGGTACGCATCGTGTTGCAGTTCCCGCCCGGCGGCTCGACCGACGTGGTGGCGCGCATCCTCGCGCAGACCCTGACCACGTCACTCGGCCAGCCGGTACTGGTCGAGAACCGCCCCGGCGCCGATGGCGCCATCGCGGGCGAGCACGTGGCGCGTGCCGAGCCTGACGGCCACACCTTCTTTCTTGCCAGCAACACACCGATGATGCAGGTACCGTTGCTCAAGAAGAACGCGCCCTACGATCCGATCAAGAGCTTTACACCGGTGTCACTGGTGGGGCGCTACGTCTATGTGCTTGCAGTGCATCCGGCGCTGCCGGCCAAAGACGTGGCCGAGTTGCTCGCCTATGCGCGCGCCAATCCGGGCAAGCTCGGTTACGGCAGTTACAGCGGCGTCACGCAGTTGATGCACACGCGCCTCAAAAGCGTGGGTGCCGACATGAACCTCGTTCCTTACAAAGGCGAGGGACCAACCGTTACTGACATCCTCGGCAACCACGTACAACTCACTTTCGCCACGCCGATCAGTACCCTTGCCCACATCAAGGAGGGCAAGCTGCGCGCGCTGGCGGTGCTGTTGCCGCAGCGCTCCGCGCTGCTCCCCGCTGTGCCCACCGCCGCAGAGGCGGGACTGCCGCCATTTACAGCCGGTACCTGGGCCGTCTTGATGGGGCCGGCCAAACTGCCCTTTGATATCACGCGGCGCATGAATCGCGAACTCAACGCCGCGATTCAACGCATTGAGGTGCGCGAGAAAATCGAGAAGCTCGGGTTTGATCTGGCCGGTTCAACACCCGAGGAACTCGGCGCGTTTTTGCAAGAACAGTTGCTGGCCTGGGGGCGCGCATTCAATGAGGCGGGGATGAAGCCAGAATAATCGGTTTCGTTCCAAAGCGGGCCGCACTTGCGCGCCGGCCTGCCCGCGCTGCCAACGCTGCATCAATCGGCGCGAGCACGCCGCACGTCAGGCTTGCGGGAACGCCTTGTAAAACTGCGCGATCGATTCGCCGTTGCCGCAAAGATACACCGCGTCATCTGCGGTAATCGCAAAGTCCGCGCTGAACTCCACCAGCATCGCGGCACCGCGCTCGATGGCGACCACGGCACAACCCGTCTGCGTCAGCGCGGCACTTTGACTCGGGTGCAGGCCGGTGATGCCGCGCGCCGTGACCTTGACCACGCGCAGCCGCGCATCGACCTCCACGGCTTCCTTGCCGAGCAGTTGCCAGGCAAGTAATTTGCCTGATACCTCTGCGATCGAAAGTGCGAAGTCCGCCCCGGCGACGTAGAGGCGCTCCAGGTTCGAGGCGAGATTGACACGCGCGATCACCGGCACATCGGGTGCGAGGTCACGCATGATGACGGCGCTAAACAAGGTGGTTGCGTCGGCACCGAGAGCCAGAATTACCGCTTGTGCGTCTTTGAGACCGGCCTGCTCCAGTACCTGCGTGTCGAGCACATTGCCCACGATGTCCACGCCGGGGCCGGCCTGACGGTCGATCACCAAAGTCTTCTCGCCGCAATCGTTGAGTAATTGCGCGACCTTGCGCCCGACCTCACCACCGCCTGCGATGATGAAGGGCCCATCGCGGCGCAGGCGGCGCGCGCCGGTGCACTGCGTCATGAAAGTATTGATGCCGGATTCATTGCCGATCAGAAGCAGGATGCCCCCCGGCTGCAGACGCAGCAGCGCCGAGGGCGGCGTCAGCCGCTTGCCGCCCGCCCATTGGCCCATGACGGTGACACCAAGCTGCTGCGTCAATCCGGCTTCACTCAAGGTCTTGCCGCACAGCGGGCTGTCGCGCGCGATGCGCACCTCCATCACCTGCAATACGTGCGCCAACGGCCCGATGCCATCCACCGTGGCGCTGACTTTTTGGCTGGCGCGCGCCGCCAGCTCGGCACCGAGCACATGGCGCGGGGTGAAGGCCCCGGTGGCGCCGGCCAGCATCATCGGCTGGCGGTGATAGGGGTCCTCGACCAGCGCAAGAATGTCGCCGCGAAACGCCATCTGGCGCGCCGCGAGAATGGTCGCGGCATTGCGGTCGTCGCTGCCATTGACGATCAGCGCGCGCGCCTCACCGAGATTGGATTTTTCGAGCACGCCTTCATCGAGACTGCCGAAAATCACCTGATACCCCTGTTCGAGCAGATAGCGCGCATCGGCTTCGTCTTCATCGATGATGACGGTCGGCACACCGGCCTGGCGCAGCTCGGTCACCAGCGTCGCGACGGCCGGGCCGTAATCGAAGATCACCACATGATTTTTCGCATGTGCCGATTCGTGCGGCAGCTTGGTCTCAAAGCGCTCTTCGAGAAATGGCACAAGGAAGATCGGCAACACGAGGAACACCAGCGTGACGCCCATGAACTGCGAAAACACGATGTAGATCACCATCACCGGATGCGACCACGACGTATCCGCGCCATAGCCCGTCGTCGATGTTGTGCCGGCCGCCCACTGCAACGCCTGCAAAAACGTGCGCGGCTTGCCTTCGAGATGGGTCATGCCGAGCCAGTACAGCACTGACATCATCAGCAGCACCGCGATGAGCGTGGCGACAATCAGGGCGATGCGTTTGTAGGCGGGATGCATGGTGATGCGATGGGCTTCTTGATCGAGACAATGGCGGCATGGCGCAGAATCGATGCGCCTACTTTAGCAGGCGGGTTGGCCTCGGTGGAGCCGGTCGCGTTGTGTTGCGCTTGCGGCCCGCATTGCCTCCGCCCCGCGCGATCAACGCCTGTTTGGCCGTACGGTTCACCTGTTTGATGGCGTACTCGCGCTTGCCTGCCTCCGAGCGCGACGCAGCCGGCTCTTGATACACCACCTTAACGGGCCGGCGCGCGCGGGTATAGCGCGCACCGCGGGTGCCGTTGCCGTTGTGTTCAGCAATACGGCGCGTCACATCGGTAGCGACACCGGTATACAAGCTGCCGTCGGCACAACGCACGATGTAGACATTCCAGGGCGGGACTGGCTGTCGCCCGGTGGCGCGCTTCGCCGGGGCTTGTTTCGCCGCCCGCTTCGTCACCCGCTTCGCCACCACTCGCTGCACTGCCGTTCGCTTAGGTACTGACCGCTTTGGTGCCGCAGGCTTGCGCACCGCACGCTCGGGAGCCGCTGCTTTTGTGATCGCTTTGCGCATGCGCAAGTCTGCCATGTTTATGCACGCCGGTTAGACTCAAGGGCTGCGCGCTGCGCCGCTTGCTTAATCCCATTGACACCAATCACTTCAACAGGCGAACCTCTTTGTGACCCACGCCGAATGGCTCTGGATACCGATCACGATCTGGGCCGCCTTCGCCCAGACCATCCGCAACGCTGCGCAAAAGGGCCTCACCGGCACCCTCGGCGCACTCGGGGCGACGCTGGTGCGCTTTCTCTACGGCCTGCCGTTTGCGCTTCTGTGGCTGTTCGCGGTGAAGGCCTATGGCAGTTACGGCTGGCCGTCCGTCAACGGCGCATTCCTCATGTGGGTCTGTCTTGGTGCGGTGGCGCAAATCGCCGCCACTGCGCTGTTGTTGCGCGTGATGGCCGAGCGCAATTTCGCACTTGGCGTGGCGTATTCGAAGAGCGATGTGATTCAGTCAGCGATGTTCGGCTTCGTCATGCTCGGCGATGGCTTGAGCCGCGGCGCGTGGATCGCGGTGGTGCTCGGCACCATCGGCGTGCTGCTGCTCTCGCCGCCTGATCGTGAGCGGCCATTCCGTGCGCTGCTCACCGGCTGGACCAGCCGCTCGGCCCTGCTCGGATTGCTCTCGGGCACCTGCTTCGCGCTGTCTGCCATCGGCTTTCGCGCGGCGGCGCTGGCCTTGCCCGATACGTCCTTTGTGATGGGGGCAGCCGTTTCCCTCGCGATTGCGCAAACCATTCAGACCCTGTTGCTGGGCGGCTGGCTGCTCGTGCGTGACGCTGGTGTGGTGGTGAAAACGTTCATCGCCTGGCGGCCCTCGCTGCTGGCCGGCGGCATGGGCGCGGCCGCATCAATAGGCTGGTTCACCGCGATGGCGATCGAACCGGCGGCGCACGTGCGTGCGCTCGGCATGATCGAGCTGCTGTTTAGCTACCTGGTGTCGATGCGTCTGTTTCGCGAACGCCTCTCAGGCATGGAGCGTGCCGGGCTGGCGCTGCTGGCGATTGGTCTGGTGGCAGTGGCGCTGTTGCGCTGAAGAGCGGCGCCCAGCGCGGCGCGGCAATACCCTATACTTTTGCCGGGGAGCGTCACACGTCCTGTGAGACGGGCCAAGCACACGGGCAAAGCGGCCACGCCGGGCAAAATGAAAAAATCCGCAGCACTGCAAAATGGTTTGCTGGTCATCGCCGCAATGGCGCTGGTTGGCGTGCTTGCTTTTCTGTATGACAAGACGCAAGCGGGCGATATGCGCGGCCAGAGCGAGGCACTCAGCCGTCTGCGCGAACTCAAGGAGATCGATGCGCGCTGGGATGCAGACGTGCAGCGCTCCGCCACCGAGCGCGATGCCGCCAGTGGCCCGCTGCTCGACCGCCGCGCCGCGCTCGACAGCACCCTGCGCCGCCTTACCGGGACCGCACGCGAGGCATCGAGCAAGGCGCTTGCCGCCAGTTTGTTGCAAATTTCGCTGGTGATGCGCCAGAAGGCGCAATTGGTTGAGGACTTCAAGAACGAGAACGCTGCCGCCCGCAAGGGCCTCGATGGCAGCCTCCAGGTCAGCCGCGAACTGAGCGAATTGTTGGCGGCAGTGCCGGCACCAATCGCCGCCAAACCTCAGGGCAACCCGATGGACGCTGCGCTGGGGCGCATTGCCACCGGCGCACCGCTCTATTTCTGGCTCACCCGTGAAGCGCAACAACGCGACCTTGAAGCGGCTTTGCTGGAGGTGCAGCAAGGGGTGGCCGCACTGGCCGCCACGCCGCCCTCGGCGTTGCCGCCAGCCTCGACCGAAGCCTTGCAAGGCAAAACCGCACAGTTGCGCGACGCAGTGGTCAGCCTGTTGGCGCGCAAAGCGGCCGAACAAAAGCTGACCGCGCACATTGCCACGCTGCCCGCCGGCGCACGCATCGGCGCTCTCACCCAATCGCTCGAACGCGAACTCGAAGCAAGCCTGCAGGAGAAGGATGTCTACCGCGCCTATCTGATTGGCTATGCCGGCGCGCTGCTGGTCGTGTTGGGCTGGCTGGTCTACAAATTGCGCGCAGCCAACGTCAGCCTGGAGCAGCGCGTGCAGCAACGTACGGTCGAATTGTCCGATGCCTTGCTGCACCTCAAGGAGTCGGAGGCGCAACTGATCCAGTCCGAGAAAATGTCGGCGCTCGGCCAGATGGTAGCGGGCGTCGCGCACGAAATCAACACGCCGCTCGCTTACGTAAAAAACAGTTTGGGGACGGTGGCCGGCAAGCTGCCGCAATTGGGGGGTGCGCTGACTGAAACATCCGGCCTGCTCGCGCTGTTGCAAGCCGGCGATGCCAACCCCGATCAGCTCTCGAAACAGTTTGCGCTGGTGTCGCAACAGCTCGCCATCCTGAAACAGCAGGGCGTGGTCGAGGAGTTGGCCACCTTGGTCAAGGACGGCCTCTACGGCACCGGGCAGATGGCCGAGATTGTCGGCAACCTCAAGGATTTTTCGCGCCTCGACCGCAGCAAGGTGACGGCCTTCAATCTGAACGACGGCTTGGGCAGCACCTTGCTGCTGGCCAAGCACCTGTTGAAGTTGGTGACGGTGGAGAAGAATTTTGGCGCGATTCCGGACGTGGTGTGCTCCCCGTCGCAGATCAACCAGGTGTTTCTCAATCTGATCACCAACGCCGCGCAGGCGCAGGAAGGGATGAGCGCAGCGAAGATCGTACTCAACACGCGTGCAGCGCAGTTCAACGGCAAAGAAGGTGTCACCGTAGAGGTAATCGACAACGGCAAGGGGATTCCGGCGGACGTGCTGCCGAAAATCTTCGATCCGTTTTTCAGCACCAAGGAGATCGGCAAAGGCACCGGCCTTGGCCTGTCGATCTCGTACAAGATCATCGAGCAGCACGGCGGCAAGATGGAAGTGGAGTCCGCACCCGGCAAAGGCACGCGCTTTGCAGTGCATTTGCCCCTGAAGCCACCGGCGGAGACCTCGCAGCCACCGGCGGAGACCTCGCAGCCCGCGGCCACACCTTCCACCGCATGAGCCGATGACTCTTCCGCTCGTCATCGGCAAGTACGAAGTGCATGGCGTCCTCGGTGAGGGCGGCATGGGTGTTGTCTACAAGGGCTTTGACCGCGCCATCGCGCGCAACGTGGCGATCAAAGCGATCGCCAAGGCCAAGCTCAAGCCGGACGAAGTGAAGGAAGTGATGGGCCGCTTCCGCCACGAGGCGCAGGCGGTCGGGCGCCTCACCCATCCGCGCATCATCCAGATCTACGACTACGGCGAAGACGCGCAGTGGGCCTATATCGTGATGGAGATGGTGCAGGGCAAGACGCTGATGCAGCATCTGGCGGCGGGCGACACTTACGAAGTGCGCGAAGCGGGCGAGATCGTGCGCCAGATTCTTGATGGCATGGGTCATGC
>JANNCZ010000682.1:0-4458 GCA_031387185.1 Burkholderiales bacterium | reverse complement strand
CGCTGATGAAGTCGAACTCGGTCTTGTCACCGATGTTGCCGATCAGCCATTGTGTGATGTCTTCGACTTGCGGGCGCATCGCCTGCATCGACTTGTTGTGGAATACCTTGCCGGTGAGGCGGCGCAGGCGCGTATGCTCGGGCGCATCCTTGAACACCATCCACAGCGAGAGGTAGCGCATGATGTCGCCGATCTTTTTCGCCTCTTCACTCGGAATCGACGCAAAGAACGGGCGCAGACGGTCGGACGACATGCGCGCGGGTTCGAGACACACGCGCTTGACGTCGTCGTAGCGCGTCAGCACCCAGCTTTTGAGGCGCGGGCTCCAGTGCACCGGGTCTTCTGCGCGCATGCGGTCGAACAGGGCGTAGGGGTTGGCGAGGATCGCCGGGTCCTCCGGGCGATAGTCAATGATCGATTGGTCAGTGATCGCCTTCATGCGCATTTCTCCAGAATCGTGACGGCACATGCCGCCTCGTCGAAGCCCATCACACCACCGCCGTTTTCGATGATGCCCAGCGACGCACCCTTGACTTGCCGCGCGCCGCATTCGCCGCGCAATTGCTGCGTGATCTCGTAGACCATCGACAGGCCGGTGGCGCCGATCGGATGGCCCTTCGAGACCAACCCACCCGACACATTGACGGGGATTTTTCCGCCGAGACGTGTGGCCCCCGACTCGACAAACTTGCCGCCTTCGCCCACCGGGCACAGGCCCATCATCTCGATCTGGAAAATTTCGCAGAACGAAGTGGCGTCATGCACTTCAGCGACATGAAAATCAGCAGGCATTAATCCGCTCTTCGCATAGGCCTTGTCTGCGGCAATCTTCGACAGTCCCGGCTCGTCGAGCTTGCGGTATTTGCCGCCCGACAGTGCAGAGGCGCGAATCTTCACAGCGCGCGCCTGCGCGGCCTTGGAGAAATTCGCGAGCGCTGCTTCCGAGCAAAGAATCGCCGCCGCCGCGCCATCGCCCATCGGCGCGCACATCGAGCGCGTCAGCGGAAAACTCACCTCGCGGTCAGCCAGCACTTCGTCGACCGACACTTCAAAGCGGTATTGCGCCTTCGGATTGAGACTGCCGTGCCAGTGGTTCTTGGACGCACCCGCCGCGATCTGGCGCTGCGTGGTGCCATAGCGCTGCATGTGCCAGGCGGCCTGCATCGCGTAGGTGTCCATGTACACCGTGCGCCCCGGTCCGATGGCAAAGGGCTTGCCCGCCTCAATGCCGGCCTTCTCGTAATAGGTCAGCCACCGCTCTCGATCAAGCTGATCGATGCCGGTAGCAAAAATTTCGGGTACGCGCTCGGGCCGATCCGGGCTGACCAGTTTCTCGACACCCAGCGCGAGGCTCACCTCGCACTCGCCCGAGAGCACATCTTTCCACGCGCCGTGAAACGCAAACGCAGCCGTCGCGCAGCCGCCTTCGACATTGATCATCGGCACACGCTCTGGAAAGAGGCCTTCTTCCACGAGAGGCGTGAACGCCACCTGACCGCGAATCCCGCCCTGGCCCCACTGGCCCATGCCGCAGTTGCCGAACCACGCTTGCTCGATCAGCGCGCCGGCCCCCGCTCGTGCCGCGCCCGGCTGCGCCAGCCCGCAATCGGCCAGCACGTCGAGATAAGCCAGGCGCGCGAGATCCTGAAACGACTTGTCGGCGTGTTTGCCAAAAGGCGTACAGGCGGTGCCGATGATGTAGACGTTGTTCATGACCAAAGTGTAAACCAAACGAGTGTTTGGTTAAGTGTGCCTGCCTGCTTACATGCTTCGATGTGCCCTGGCGCCCGCTTCCCGGCTACGCCTGCCACGAAGAGCATTCTGGCCCTAGAATTCCGCATTCACCAGCCTTTACCCCGGAGACTGTACTGTGGACGATCTCGACTTTTCCTATCTCGCCCCCGCTGCGCCCGCGGCTGCGGCACCCGCCGCACCGATCCCCCCCCGGCCTCTGACCGCCACGCAAATACCGGCCAGGGCAGCTGCTCCAACGCATGACCCACAGCTGGCGATGCGTTTTTTCCGCATCGCTGGTGAAGAAGAATCGTTCGAGGCTGGCACCAATGTATTTGCCGAAGGCGAAAAGCCCTCGGGCCTATTCGCCAAGCGCGCGCGCATGTATCTGCTCATCGAGGGCCAGATCGCGCTCACGCTCAAGGGCAAACCGCTCTACATGATGCTGCCCGGCGAGTCCTTCGGCGAACTGGCGATCATTTCAGACGCGCCGCGCAGTGCCACCGCCACCACGCTCAAAAAATCCCGCGTGCTCTCGCTTGATGAAAAGCGCGTACTCACCTCGCTGCCGCAGGCACCTGAATTCGCGCTGCAAATGGTCAACAGCCTCTCGGGGCAGATGCGCCGCAGCATCGAAAAATTGCTGGCTGCCAACAGTGGTGCGCTAAAGCCGCGCGTGGGCGGCTCCGGGTTGAACGCGGATCAATTGGGCAAATTGCGCCACACCCTCGGCGACCCCCTGCCCACCGCGATGAAGCGCGGCGAGACCATCGTCAATCAGGGCGCGACGGGCGTACACATGTTTGTGGTGTTAAGCGGGCGCGTCACGATCGGCGTCAACAATCGCCCGGTCGAACAGATTGGCGCCGGCGAAACCTTTGGCGAGGTCGCCATGCTGGGCGCCGCGCCGCGTGGTGCCACTGCCATCTGTGAGGAAGACGGTGCCTGGCTGCCGGTCAATCGTGAGGCCTTCCTCAAGATCGTGCGCGAGCATCCTGCCGCGGGTCTGGCGCTATTGCATTCCATGTGCGAGCGCGTGCAGCATCTCAATTCGCAGATGGGGCATTGAGCGCGCAGGGCACGTGCGATTGCGGTGATTGAATATATTGAAATGAACGGCTGCAGCGCGTTGGTGCAAGCGGCCCGCAGGTCATATGCCTTCAAAGTCATTGGTGGGAGCGGCTTTGGTGGGAGCCACTCTTGACACCCGCATTGTTTGCGCCGCCGCCATTCGATGAACAGTTACGCGCCCGCATCACCGCCCGCCTGCAATCCCGGCAGCCACTGACCACGCTGTCGACACCGCTCAAACGCGCGGCTGTCACGGTGATCGTGACCGACGATGGTCACGGCAACGCAGCGCTCGTCCTCACGTTGCGCAGCAGCCATCTCAAGAACCACGCCAATCAATATGCGCTGCCGGGCGGACGCCTCGATGATGGCGAAACCGAGATCGACGCCGCTTTGCGTGAAATGCGCGAAGAGGTAGGCCTCACGCTGGACGCCGATTCGATTCTCGGCAGACTCGATGACTACCCGACGCGCTCCGGCTATCTAATCACACCGCTGGTGGCATGGGCCGCCGCAGGCGTGTCGATGGTGGCAAACCCGGATGAAGTTGAAGAGATTTATCGTGTGCCATTGACCGAACTCGCACTGCCGGGTTCGCCGCAGTTCATCACGATTCCCGAAAGCGAACGTCCGGTTATTCGCTATCCGTTGCTTGGCACGCTGATCCACGCACCAACTGCAGCCGTAATGTTCCAGTTCATGGAAGTGGCTATCCATGGGCGCGATACGCGTGTCGATCATCTTGAGCAGGCGGTGTTTGCGTGGCGTTGAGATGCGCCTCGCGTAACATCACGCTGCGGTTCATCGAGCTACCCTGTTTGCAAAGACTCCCCCAGTGACTTTTCACCCCTTCACCGGCCGGCGCGAAGACCGCCGCCTCATCACCGGCACGGGCCGCTACACTGCCGATGTCAATCTGCCTGGGCAACTGCACGCCGCCTTCGTGCGTGCCGACCGTGCATCCGCACTGGTCCGCTCGATTGACACCGCCGCCGCACGCGCCGCACCCGGCGTGGTCGCGATCTACACCGGAGCCGATCTGCCGGCTGACCAATTCAAAACCCCGGCCACGCTGGTGAGTTACCCCGGCGTTGGCGGCATGGTGGTCGCGCTGCCACCGCGCCTGCCGTTCGCGCGTGAGCGCGTGCGCTATGTCGGCGAAGAAGTCGCGCTGGTGATCGCACACAGCGCGCTCGCCGCGCAGGACGCAGCGGCCTTGATTGAAGTCGATTACGCAGACCTGCCCGCCATCACGCACCCCGAGGCTGCCATCGCCGCCGCAGCGTCTCTGGTGCATGCCACGGTGCCGGGCAATCTCGCCTTCGATTACGAATACGGCAACCAGGCCGCCACCGAGGCCGCATTCGCCAGCGCACAACACGTGGTGCGCCTCACATTGCAAAGCCAGCGCGTCGCACCCTGCCCGATGGAGCCGCGCGCCTGCCTTGTCGCCTGGAACGCCGGCACCGGTTTCGATCTGCACGTGCCCAACCAGGGCCAGGTGCCGATGCGCGGCGGGCTGTGTCACATGATGGGGCTGGTGCCGGCGCAGGTGCGCATCCACGCACAGGACGTCGGTGGCGGCTTCGGCGCGCGCTCGGCCGCGTACATGGAATACCCGATATTGATGTGGGCCGCGCGCGCGTTGCAAGC
>JANNCZ010000936.1:0-1867 GCA_031387185.1 Burkholderiales bacterium | reverse complement strand
AGCTGCCGGCAAGGCCCGTGCGCTGTCGCTCACGCTGGTGGGCGTAGGCTCCGGTGCGCACCCTGCTGACCATCAGCGCTTCAAGAGTGAATCGGTAGTGCGTGCGGGCACGATTCGCGACGAGGGCATGGCCAAACTGGCAGCAACCTACGGTCATGGCGCAGCGCGCATTCAATATCTCAACAAAGACCCGCGCGGCTTTGCCGAGTATGCGCAACAACTCGCTGAGCATTCGGCGGCTGGCTCGGCCAACACGATGGAAGGCTATCAGGGCCGCCGCCCCTGTCTGTACGACCTCACCGACCGCATGGCGGCGATTGACGTGCCGCTGCTGGTGGTAAGTGGTGATGAAGACGAGCCTTGCATTGAGCCGTCGGTGTTGATCAAGCGCGTGGTGCCGAAGGCGGGTTTGTCGATCGTGCCCAAGACCGGGCATGCGGTCAATCTCGAAGAGCCGGTGGTGTTCAACCAAATGCTCGATGAGTTTTTGCATCAGGTGGCGCACGGCCGCTGGGCCGCGCGCGATGCGCGTGCCAAGCCCGAGTCGATCTGGGGGCCGGGTGGCAAGAAGCCGGTCGCTGCCTGATCCGGTGGGTATTGCGCAATGATTTGGGAAATTGGCTCGGCGCTCAAGCACCTGTTTCTGCCTCCGGTAGTGTTTGGCTGGCTGTTGGTGTACGCGCTGGTTTTTTTCAGGCGCAAGCCGCGCCGCGCGCGCTGGGCCCTCGGCATCGGCGCTGTGTTGCTCTACGCGAGTGCCACATCGTGGGTCGCTGGCGGGTTGATGACACTGGTGGTCGATGCGGCTCCGGTCAAGCCGGCGCGTGCACCGCAGGCAGTGGTGATACTGGGCGGTGGGCGCGCCCTGGAATTTGATGCCGCAGGCAAAGTGAAGCAGGCCCGGCTTGGGCCGGCGGCATATGAGCGGGTGTTTGAAGGCATGCGCATCGCGCGCCAGACCGGATTGCCGATCCTGGTGACCGGCGGCAAGGGAGATGGTTTTGATCCCGCAGAAGCCGTGGTGATGGCTGAAGTATTGCGCCGCGATTTGGGGGTGGCGCCGCGCTGGGTCGAAGCGGCGTCACGCAACACGGTTGAGAACGCGCGGTTTTCCGCACCGCTGCTCAAGCGCGAGGGAATCAGCAGCGTGATCCTCGTCACCAATGGCTATCACATGCGCCGCGCGCGCTATTTGTTTGAGCAAAGCGGGCTGCAGGTCACTCCCGCCGTGGCCGATCCGTCGAGCACGGCACCGTTGGGCTGGCAAGGGCAGCTGCGCGCGCTGATTCCCAATGCGGGCGCGATTGAAGTCACCTATCTGGCCTGCAACGAAGCCGGTGGCCTGCTTTACGCATGGCTGGTGAGTACGTTCACCGCCGCTACGCCTTCAAAGACCGTGGCGAACTGAAGCCGCACGCGCAACTCGCGCTTCATGCGCGTGTTGTCGAGGCGCCGTGACTCGCTCATAAACGAGCGCAGCATGGGCGACACCGCAGCATCAAGCTGGTTACGCGGCAGGCGTGGCGGGCGCGGCAGCCTGAACGCGTCCGCCACCAGGTCAAAGTACTCACCCATTTTGAGCGCACTGTCGTCGCTTGCGTGATAGATGCGCACCTGCGGGCGCACGCGCCGGCGCAAACGCTTGATCGCGGCCAGCGTGATCGAGGCGAGGTCTGCTGCGTGAATGTGATTGGTGTAAACGTCCTGCTCAGGAATCAGAGCGGGCGTGCCGGCCTTGAGACGAGCAATAGGCAGCCGGTCGTGCGCATAGATGCCCGGTACGCGCAGGATGATCAGACGGAAAGCGCCACGCTTGGCGGCACGTGAGAGGGCGCGTTCGGCATCGACGCGGCGGCGCGCGCGTGCA
>JANNCZ010000658.1:0-2803 GCA_031387185.1 Burkholderiales bacterium | reverse complement strand
ATCAATGCGCATTTGCTGATTGAAGAGTGGCTGGGCGAGGCTTCGCTGGCGCTGTACGGGGCAGCCACGATGCCTGCGTCGAGCGCACTCCCGTCGACTGAAAAAGAAGCTCACCCAGAGCCAGTTGCCATCGTCGGCATGGGCGTGCGCACAGGGCATTGTGCTGATCTGCAAGCGTTCACGCAGCGCGTGCTCGACAGCGATTCGACCGCTCAGGCCGTGCCGCGTCAAGTGTGGCGCGGCTTGCGTCCGGAAGACCTCGCATCCTTGGAGGGCGCTGACGATGCGGATGCCGATAGCGATACCGATACCGATGGGCAGCACGATTCACCCGCATCCTTGCCCGGCTTTTACCTCGACGATCTGGCGGTGCCGATCGACCGCTTCCACATCGCGCCGCGTGAGCTGGCCGAGATGCTGCCACAACAATTGTTGATGCTCGATGTCGCCAAATCGGCGCTCGACGATGCGGGCAGCCCCAAGCTCGACTCGTCGCGCAGCGGTGTCTTCATCGGCCTCGGCCTTGACTTGCGCACCACAGACTTTCATTTTCGCTGGAGCGTCAAACAACGCGCGCCGGCGCATACGGAGCAAGCAGGCCTGCCGCTCAACGCCGATCGCACGCTCGGCGCACTCGGCGGCATCGCCGCCAGCCGCGTGGCGCGCGAGTTTCACATCGGCGGGCCGAGCCACACGATTTGCAGCGAAGACACGTCGGGCCTGCGCGCGCTCGAGGTGGCCGTGCGCGCCTTGCAGCGCGGCGAGCTCGATGTCGCGCTCGCGGGCGCGGTGGATCTCCATGGCGATCTGCGCAGCCTTGCCGCAACTGATGCGTTGCGTGCGTATTCGCGCACAGGCGTGGCGCGGCCCTTCGATGCGAATGCGGATGGTGCGGTGCCGGGTGAAGGCGCAGCCTGCGTCGTGCTCAAGCGCCTCGCCGATGCCGAGCGTGATGGTGACCGCATCTATGCCGTGGTGCGTGGCGTGGGCGCGTCGAATGTGAGTGCGATGCATGCGGCGGCTCCGGACGGCGTGGCAGTCCCGTCGTCTCCGGCAATCAAACAGGCCCTCGCACGTGCGTATGCCGACGCGGGCGTCGCGCCATCGTCCGTGCAATTGATCGAAGCACACGGCAGCGGTACACCGCAGGAGGACGCAGCAGAAGCAGATGCGTTTGCCACTTTCTTTGGCGGCGCAGTGCGCACCCAGGCCGCGCATGTGAGCAGCGCCAAGGCCGATGTAGGCCATACCGGTGCGGCATGCGGACTGGTATCGCTCATCAAGGCGAGCCTGTGCCTGCATCACGAAACGCTTCCGGCCTTGCGCAACCTGCGCACGCCACGCGCAGCACTGGCCGCATCACCAGACGTACGAACGCCGCGCCAGACGCGTCACTGGGTGCGCAACCGTATCGATGGCCCGCGCCGTGCGGGCGTCAGCGCGATGAGTGGCGAGGGCGGTTGCATGCATGTGGTGCTCGACGCGCATGAACCCGTGGCGGCAATGGCAACGAGCAAGGCCGCCGTGGTTCCCGCACGGGAGTCGCTGTTTTTGCTTTCTGCAGAGAATGCGCAAACACTGGGCGAATCCTTGCATGCGCTTGAACGCATGGTGCATGCAGCAGGCACTGCCACCACCGCGCAGCTAGCGCAACGCTGGTGGCAACTGCACCATGCGGCGCGCGCACAGGCAGCGCAGAGTGTTGGTGCCGAACCCCATCGCGCCGCTTTGCTGGCGCGTGACACGCCACAGTTGCTGCGTTTGATTCATCAGGCCGCCGCCGGTGAAACCTGGCGCACCACGCACGGTATGGAAGACCGCGAACGGGTGTTTACCTCACGCGCTGTGATGGCCGGCGTGGCCGCGCATCCGGGCCGCATTGCCTTCGTGTTCCCCGGCACCGGCAACCAGTTCGAAGGCATGGGCCTCGATCTCGCGCGCCAATGGCCGCAGGGTTTGCGCGTGCAGGACGCGGAGAACCAGAGTCTCGCTGGCCAGATGCGCGTCGACCAATTCTGGAATGGGCCGCTCACCCTCGCACTGTTGTCCGACCATCGCGCCCTCATCAGCGGGCAGGTCGCGTTCGGCACCCTGGTGGCCGACCTCGCGCAGCGCTTCGGGCTGCGTCCTTCGGCAGCGATTGGCTACAGCCTCGGTGAATCGACTGCGTTGTTTGCGTTGCGTGCATGGCGGCGGCGCGACGCGATGCTGGAGCGTCTTGCGCAGTCATCGCTGTTCGCGCGCGATCTGTCGGGTACGCCCGAGGTGTTGCGCGAGCGCTGGCAGTTGCCGCCGCAGCAGGCGGTAGAGTGGGTCACCGGCATGGTGAATCGTCCGCTCGATGAGGTGCGTGCTGTCATTGGCACGCGCAAACGCGTCTATGTGTTGATCGTCAACACGCCTGATGAGTGTGTAATCGGCGGCGACCGGGTTGAAGTCGAAGCGGTGGTGGCAGCGCTCGGTTGTCACTGGTTTGCGCTGCAAGGCGTCGGTACGGTGCATTGCGTGCTGGCGCATGCGGTGCGCAAGCCCTATCGCGCGTTGCATCATTTCGAGACGGCAGCGCCGCCCGATGTCGAGTTTTACAGTTGCGCCTGGGGCCGTGCCTACACGCCCGATCAGGAGTCGGCGGCCGATGCGATTGAAGCGCAGGCGCTCGGCACGGTGGATTTTCCGCGTGTGATCCGCGCCGCTTACGCAGCCGGTGTGCAGACTTTTATCGAGATCGGGCCGGGCAATTCGTGCAGCCGCATGATTGGCAAGATTCTCGCGGGCCGTCCGCACTTCGCGCGCTCGCTGGCGG
>JANNCZ010000603.1:0-37408 GCA_031387185.1 Burkholderiales bacterium | reverse complement strand
GCGCATCGGGGCGCGCATCAACGACCCCTACCTCATGCATCCGTCCACGCGCGGCTACGATTTCAACTGGGTGGTCAGCAAGCCACCAGGAGAATACGGTCTGGCTGCGACGCTGTATGAACCCGCCACCGGCCGCGAGATGCAGGTACTCAGCACCGAGCCCGGGCTGGTGTTTTTCAGTGGCAACAACTTCGCGGGCGTTGCGCCGCGAGACGTGGGCAAGGGCGGCAAGGTCTATCACTGCCGCACCGGCCTCTGCCTTGAGCCAGGCAAATTTCCCGACACGCCCAATCAGCCGGGATTTCCCTCGGCGCTACTCAATCCGGGCGAGCGCTATAGCGGCGTCATCACGTATCGCTTTGCCGTGCGCTGAAACACCGTCAGCCTGCCTTCATGGTCGGTTTGACGAATGGTGTCAATAATGGCATCATCCTTCCATGACGGCACTGGATAAAATTCTGCTGCAAATGCGCACCCAGCCCGCCGGGGTGCGCTTTGCCGATTTGAAGACCGTGTGCAACGCCTATTTCGGCACACCCCGGGAAAACGCGTCCAGTCACGTTATTTACAAAACGCCATGGCCCGGCGATCCACGCGTCAACATTCAGAATGCCAAAGGCCGCGCCAAGCCCTATCAGGTGCGGCAGGTGCTGTTGGCGATTGAACAATTGGCGCAGCTTGAGAAAGCGAGAAAATGAACATTGACCATTACACCTATCGCGTCACCTGGTCGCAGGAAGATGGCGAACACGTGGGACTGTGCGCTGAATTTCCGTCTTTGAGTTGGCTTGCAGCCAAACCCGAAGCAGCACTGGCGGGCATTCGCAAGACAGTAGCGAGTGTGGTTGCCGACATGAAGCGCAGCCGCGAGGAAGCCCCAAAGCCGTTGTCAGAGAAGGTTTACAGCGGCCAGTTCAAGGTGCGCATCCCGCCGCAAGTGCATCGCGCGTTGGCGATGCAGGCAGCGGAGGAAGGCGTCAGCCTGAATCGGCTGGCGAGTGCGCGGCTAGCAGCTACGCATTGAAGAGCCACGCTGATGTGGGGCCTTGGTGCAAACGACGGCCCAGCTACGCCTCTCCACCTGCATGCTGTGTAGAGCGGCTTGGGGAGCGCCTCTTCGGCTCATACCATTTTGCGCATCGTTCCGCATCCTGAACAGATTTCGCGCCGCCGTGCGGTAAACCCGCAGTGTTTCGACAAAAAAAGGACACCGCCTTGATCGCTGCACCCCAACCCGATTTTGTTCTCTACCACGCTTGGAACTCAAGCGCCTCGCGCAAGGTGCGCCTGTGCCTCGCCGAGAAGAATCTCGCCTGGCAGGGCCGCGTGATTGACATCAACCGGTTTCAGCATCACACCGCCTGGTACAAGCGCCTCAACCCGAACGGCATCGTGCCTTGCCTGCTGGTCAACGGCACGCCGGAGCAAGGCGGCATTGCGCTGGTTGAGAGCAATCTCATCAACGAATATCTTGATGAGGCCTTCCCCACGCCGCCGCTGATGCCGGACGATCCGCTGCAACGTCACGAAGTGCGGCGCTGGTCCAAATATATCGATGACACCTGCCTGCCGGCGGTACAGAAACCGAACTGGACGCTGCTGATGCGCCCCATCGCCGAGAAGTGGTCAGACGCGGAACTGGCCGAGCGCCTTGCCGCCATCCCGAGCAAGGAGCGGCGCGACTTGTGGACGCGCATGGCGCGCAATCCCTTCACCAAAGCCGAGATCGACGCCGCGCTCGACATCCTGCAAGACATGACGATGCAGATCGAGCGCTACCTCGTCAAGAGCGGCGGGCCGTGGATTTATGGCGAACGTTTCACCCTCGCCGACATTGCCGCCGCGCCTTACGTGGTGCGTTTTGAAGAACAGCGCCCGGCGCACTTGACGCCGCTGGTCGCCGCATGGTGGGCGCGCTTTCTCGCGCGGCCTTGTTGGAACGGCGCGGAGATTGGCGGCTTCAGTGCCGACAACGACCGCAGTGTGGCTGAGGCCGTGGTGGACGGTGGTGGATGATATTGGCGGCGTCTGGAATGGCGTCGCGGCCGAGCGGTGACCCGAAGAGGCGCTCCCAGAGCGCTTCTTATCGACTATGGCCTTGAAGACCGGCTTCTACCAACGGTTCTGGCCGTATCGTTTGGATGATTTAGTCTACCTTGAGGCCGGGTTGGTGCCACGGCGTGGGTGGGTGTGAGTGAAGTAGAACTGCTGCCACTCATCCGCCCGCCTTGCGCGCGCGAATCACCGTCCACGGAAAGCGCCAATGGCGATTCGCCGCATCCAGCGCGCCTGGCGCTTCTTCAAATGGCTCAATGGCCACATCGATGAAACCGAGTTCAGCCAGCAGCGCATCGAGATCCATGTTCGCGAGTGGTTCCATGAACGGCTCGTTATTGCGGCGGCCATGGCCGTAGTGAATGAACTGGCTGAACGCATCGGCACCCGGCTGCACCTGCGGCAAAAAATCCAGGTGCGCCATCCAGCCGCCGGGCTTGAGCACGCGCGCAGCCTCACGCAATACGTCCTTGACCACCGGCGGCGGTAGTTCGTGCAGCAGCATGGTCGAGGTGACGAGGTCGAATGCGGCCACGCCAAATGGTGTGGCCGCTGCGTTGGCCTGCGCATAGCGCACGTTGGTGAGCTGTGCGTCGCGCTGCGTCTTTGCCGCCAGGCGCAGGCAGGGTGCGGAAAGATCAACCGCCTCGATGCGTGCCGCGCCAAACGCGCGGGCAAACGGCAGCGTGCTTTTGCCGAAACCGCAGCCCATGTCGAGCACGGTTTGCGGTGTGCTTGGTGGCACTGGTCCAGGATCAGGGGACGCGCCTTTTGCAGGTTTTGCGCGCGCGTCTCCCGCGTCGCCCACCTCCGCCCGCGCAAACAGAGCGGCGACCTGCTGCGTAAAGCGCTCATGCAAATCAGCATGGTGCTGCCCGGCGAGCGGCGTGGTGGAGCGCGCGCCGCGCTCATACACCGCGCCAGCCAGTGGATCACCCGACACACCGCCGGGGTGCTGATGAATATCGACGCTGACGTAATAGCGCGGTAATTCGAGTGACGGGTCGAGCACGGCTGGGGCACCAACGAGCGATGCCTCCAGCATGGCGCGGTCGCGCGCATGCCAATTGACCAAGCCGTAGCGGCCCGAATACTTCATGCGCTGCAGATGGCGCTCAAGCCACGCGAAGCTTTGATAGAGAGTCGAATCATTCAGGGCTGCGGCAACAGATTCAACTGACGGAACCGGACTGGTTCCGGTCGCGGCATTGCCGGCGTCGAGCGCACCGGCGGCTGCGCCGGACGCGACCGGTGCCATAGGGGCTACGGCGGATGCGTTGCGCGCCTCGTACTCAGCACGCAACGCGGGGAACATGCGCGTCGTCCAAAACGTCTTGGTGCCAAGCAAAAATTCCTGCGCGGCAGCGAAAGCGCGGTCGCTGGCCGCCTCGGACGCAGGTGCAGCGCCGCTCAAGAAACAGCGCCCTTCAGAGCACCTTGCAGCCCACCCCGGCTCACCTGCTGCCCCATCAAGGGCTGCATCAGATGCTGGATGAAAGCGTCGCGATCGGCACGCGCAGCGGCAAGGGCTTGTGCATCCGGCTCCGCGTCAAGCGCGGCGCAATCCACCTGACCTCGCGCGGCAAGTTGTGCTTCGAGCGCACGCGTGCGGTCACGCAGCACATACACCTCCGTCGCCAGCGCCATCACCACGCCGAGCACACGGTCGATTGCGGGGTCCGGGAAGAAGGTTTGTTCGGGGCGAGGTGCGCCATCAACGGGACTCATTTAACCTCCAGAAAGGCGGGGCCATGTACGGAGTTTATTCCCGCTGTCCTGCGTTTGAACGCGTGCGTCAACGGCATCTCGGAGTCCGGCCCACAAGCTGGATGGCTGCCTCGGAACAAGGGCCGGCGTCAGCCCTTGGCGTCGGTGTTCCTGGACGAGAGATATCCACGATGATCCTGCTCCAGGGGCGATACAGCGCGCATTACAATGTTTTCCGTTCGCTCACTCAGGGGGTATTCCCATGTCTGCCGTACTGCCCAAATCGTTGGTTGAAGTCCCCGATGCGGTGTGGACTGCTTTGCGCCTGAAGCCCGGAGCGCGCGTGAAATGGGAAGTACGCGGCAGCGAGGCAGTGATGCGCGCGGCCAGGAAAGATGAGCCGGCGGTCATCCCCAGTGCGGCGGGCATGCTCGCGCCAAAGTTCAAGGGCCGGCGCATTGATTGGCGTGCTGCGGAACGTTCGGCAGCGGCTGCGTGGGGCAAGCTGCGGTGATCTCGGTCGATACCAACATCGTTTTGCGTTTTCTCACCGGCCAACCCGCCGCCCAGTTCGAGGCCGCCAAAGCACTGTTTGCAAAAGGCGGCGTCTTCATCTCCAGCCCTGCCGTATTCGAAGTGTTCTTCACGCTCACCGGCAGCGTGCTTGGCGTCAGTGAACTGGACGCCTGTGATGCGCTTGAAGCCTTGTGCGTGCTCCCGGCTGTGCAAGTGCAAGATCGTGCGCAGTTTGAGGCGGCGATCGGGCTGGCGCGGCAAGGGGTGCCATTCAAGGACGCCTGCATTCTCGCGTTCAGCGTCGAGGCCAACGAAGTGGTCACGTTTGACCGGCAATTCATCAAGCGCGCGCTACGCGCCGGTGCCAGTCCGGCGGTGCGCCTGCCGTAGTTGTTGCGGCTCAGGCCGCCAGTTTGCTCGCCGCCGCCAAACTCTCGCGGCACTCACGCACCATGCGCTCGATCAACTCGGCGCAGGTCGGCACGTCGTTAATCAACCCCACCACCATGCCGGCGCTGACGATGCCAGCATCGACCTCGCCCGTCTTCATCGCGTCTTTGCCGCGCCCGCCGGCGACGAGATGGCGCACTTCTTCAAACGCTGCGCCCTTTTTTTCCATCGCGACCACTTCGTCCGATACGGCGTTTTTGAACACGCGTGAGGTGTTGTGCATGGTGCGAAAAATCAGGTTGGTATCGCGCTCGGTCGCCTTGACCAGTGCCTGCTTGACGTTGTCGTGCACCGGCGCTTCCTGGGTGCAGACGAAGCGCGTGCCCATGTTGATGCCTTGCGCCCCCATCGCGAAACACGCTGCCATTTGATAGCCGTCGGCGATGCCGCCTGAAGCCACTACCGGAATCTTCACCGCGCGCACGGCGGCGGGAATCAGGATCAGGTTGGTGACATCGTCTTCACCGGGATGGCCGGCGCATTCGAAGCCGTCAATCGAGATGATGTCGACGCCATGGCGCTCGGCCGAGAGGGCGTGGCGCACTGAGGTGCATTTGTGCAGCACCTTGATGCCGTGCTGCTTGAAAGTGGGCACGACATCGCGCGGGTTGTTGCCGGCGGTCTCGACGATCTTGATACCACTGTCGATGATGACCTTGATGTACTCGGCGTAGGGCGGCGGCTTGATCGACGGCAGGATGGTGAGGTTGACGCCAAAGGGCTTGTCAGTCATGGTGCGGCAGCGCGCAATTTCCTTGGCGAGATCTTCTGGAGTCGGCTGCGTGAGCGCGGTGAGAATGCCGAGGCCGCCCGCGTTGGAGACGGCCGAGGCCAGCTCGGCGAAGCCGACCCATTGCATGCCGCCCTGGATGATGGGAAAGCGGATGCCGAGCATTTCGGTGACTGCGGTTTTCATGGTGTGCCTTGTGGGGGGAGCGCGACGTCGCGCAGAGGTGGAATTGGTCAGGGCAAGTGCTGGAACGGTTGGTGTCTTCAAATAATCTTGCTCGCGCGCCCCGCCCAGTAGCGGTCGCGCAGCAAACGCTTGTACAGTTTGCCGGTTGGATGGCGCGGCAGTTCGGCTTCAAAGTCGATCGAGCGCGGGCATTTGACCGGCGACAAACTGTCGCGGCAAAACGCGATCAACTCGGCTTCGAGTTCCTTCGCGAGCGGCCCGGCCACATCGCGCATGTCGCGCGGCTGCACCACGGCTTTGACTTCTTCGCCGAAGTCTTCGTTGGGCACGCCGATCACCGCGCAGTCGAGCACCTTGGGGTGGGTGATGAGCAGGTTCTCGGCTTCTTGCGGGTAGATGTTGACGCCGCCCGAGATAATCATGTGGGCTTTGCGGTCGGTAAGGTAGAGATAGCCTTCGTCATCGGCGTAACCGACATCACCGAGCGTGGTCCAGCCTTGCGCATTGCGGCTGCTGGCGGTTTTCTCCGGGTCGTTGTGGTAACTGTAGGCGCGGCCTTCGGCGAAGTAGATGGTGCCGGGGGTGCCGTTCGCCACCGGCACGCCAGCGTCATCGCAGATGCGCAACTGGCCGATCACCGCGCGGCCCACCGTGCCGGGGTGCGTGAGCCAGTCTTGCGAGTTGACCATCGTCATGCCGTTGCCCTCGGTGCCGGCGTAGTACTCCCACAGCACCGGCCCCCACCATTCAATCATCTGCTGCTTGACCGGGATCGGACACGGAGCGGCAGCGTGGATCGCGATCTTGAGTGAGGACACGTTGTATTGTGCACGCGCTTCAGGCGGCAACTTCAACATGCGCACAAACATGGTCGGCACCAGTTGCGTGTGCGTGACCTTGTGGCGTTGGGTCTGGCGCAAAAAATCTTCGGCATCGAAATGCTCCATCACGACGCAGGTGCCGCCGAGGCGCATCGCCGTCATCGAGAAACGCAGGGGTGCGGCGTGATACAGCGGCGCGGGCGAGAGATAGACCGATTGCGCGTCCATGCCGTAAAGCTTGGCGCAGATGTTGATGAGCGGGCCGGGCGCGTCAATTTCGGGAAACTCCGGCGGCACGAACACCCCCTTGGGGCGGCCCGTGGTGCCGGAGGAATAGAGCATGTCGCCGCCGGCGGTCTCGTCGCTGATGGGGGTGATGGGGCAGCCCGCGATGGCAGCCTCGAAGGCTGTGTAGCCTGCGGCGCCCACCGCGCACTCGGGCGGCACGCCGTCGAGCATCAGGCGCGCCTTGAGTGCAGCGGTGTGTGGCAGCAACTCTTGCGCAAGGCCGCGCATGGCGTGCGAGGCAATCAGCACACGGGCTTCGCAGTTCTCGACGATGTAAGCCGCTTCACTCACCGTGAGGCGCGTGCTCATCGCCGTGTAGATGATGCCGGCGCGATGCGCACCGAAACAAATCTCGTAAAAGCGTGGATGGTTTTCCAGGAGGATGGCGATGTGATCACCCGCCTTGAGGCCAAGCTTGCGCAGCAGGTGCGCGACCTGGTTGGAGCGCTCTTCGAGTTCGCGATAACTGACGCTGACGCCGCTGCCGGCCATGATGAAGGCGGGCTTGTCCGGCTGGATGCGGGCGAAATGAGCGGGGTGCAAGGCGTCTCCTGAATTATTTTTAACCCGCAACGATGCGCCTATGCACAGGCGCCAGCGGAGTTCAATAGTTTATCCTCGCAGCTCTTCCGCTCGCACGCAGCCTGTTTACAGCCTGCGCGCTGCCTCACCATTTGCTCAAGGATGCACCATGGCACAAGAAGCTTTCATCATCGACGCCGTGCGCACGCCGATGGCGCGCGGCAAAGCCGGCGGCGCGCTCTCCGGTCTGCATGCCACTGACCTATTGGCACCGGTGCTGCGCGCGCTGATCGAGCGCAACAAGCTCGACCCCGGCACAGTGGACGATGTGATCGCCGGTTGCGTCTCGCAGGCGGGCGAACAATCGGCCGGCGTCGGGCGCTTTGCATGGCTCTCCGCAGGCTATCCCGATCACGTACCCTCGACCACAATTGACCGCAAATGCGGCTCGTCGCAGCAAGCCGTGCATTTCGCCGCGCAAGGCATCATGGCCGGAGCCTATGACATCGTGATCGCCTGCGGTGTGGAGTCGATGAGCCGGGTGCCGATGGGCAGTGCGCGCATCGGGCAAAACCCGTTCTCCCCCGGCGTGCTGGCGCGCTATGCGCCCGGCATGATCGGGCAGGGTGTGTCGGCTGAATTGGTGGCGCACAAATGGCAGGTGACGCGCGACGAGCTCGACGCCTACTCGGCCCAGTCACATCAGCGCGCTGCCGCAGCGCGTGCGGCGGGACATTTCAAAAGCGAGATCATCCCGGTGACCACACCCGATGGCGTAGTGTCCGAAGACGAAACCATTCGCGCTGCCACCACCGCTGACAGCCTCGCACAACTCAAGGTGGCGTTCGCGTCGGACGAGATGAAAGCGCGCTATCCGCAACTCGACTGGCGCGTCACCGCAGGCAATGCATCGCAAATCACCGACGGCGCAGCAGGTTTGCTGTTGATGAGCGAGCGCATGGCGGTGAAGCTTGGCCTGAAACCGCGCGCGCGCTTTGCGGGCTTTGACGTCATTGGCGACGACCCGCTGCTGATGCTCACCGCGCCGATCCCCGCGACGCGGCGCGTGCTGGAGAAGTCCGGCATCAAGAAGGACGCCATCGATCATTTTGAGGTCAACGAAGCCTTCGCCTCGGTACCCCTCGCGTGGCAGCGTGAGTTCAACGTTGACCCGGCGCAGCTCAATCCCTGCGGTGGCGCGATTGCATTGGGCCATCCACTCGGCGCTTCCGGCGCGCGCCTGATGACGACGATGCTGGGCGCAATGGAGCGTAGCGGCGCACGCTATGGCCTGCAGACCATGTGCGAGGCCGGTGGTATGGCAAATGCGACCATCATCGAGCGGGTTTGATTTGCACCAACCGGCCTGGAACCTCTCGCACCAGCGCATTTAACCGCCTTGCGCCCTATCTTGCTTGACTGGCGGCCGCTTAGTAAAGCCGCGCTCCGCAAGGCCAGGCGGCGATGGATTATCAGGCGACGAAATTCCGAACTTGCCCCATCGTTGCTTGATTCAAATTGTGATCGACAGACAAACGCCAGAGCGCCAAACTCTTTGATCCGCAGAGAGCGCGATTGAAGCCAAGGAATGTTCGGTTGCAGAAGATGGAGGATGGCACCCTCAAGGAAGCCGCCCCTATCAACGCATTTCACAAAGCGCCAGGTTGCATCATCGGGCATGGCGAGACCATGGTATTGCCCGACATCGCCACCATCGGCCCGTTTCTGGTTACGGCTGATGAGATCAAGGATCCGCAGAAAATGCAGGTCAAGCTGTGGGTCAACGGCACCCTGAAGCAAAACTTCAACACCGATGACATGGCCCACAACATCAAGCGCTGCATCGAATGGATGAGCGCCATCCACGAATTGGAACCGGGCGATATTCTCGCCACCGGCACCAATCATCGCGGTTTGTCGTCGTTCCAGGACGGCGACAAAGTGGAGCTCGAATGTGAAGGTCTCGGCAAACTCGTGATCGGCGTTCGCGACGACCTAAAACGGACGTGGTCGCGCGAGACCCGCCTGGAGCGCACACAGCGCGGCTTGACTGGATTGACACCTCAGCTTACTGGCAAGTACAGCAAGCCGTCGTAGTTTGGTCACGGTTGAATTCGAACGCACCCGTTTGACCCGTGTTTGATTCGAGAATCCGCCGGAGGGTGAGCAGTAAAGTAATGCTATATTTCGGTATTACTTTTTAACCGGTTACCGCCATGAGCTACGCCCTTACCGTCAAGAGCCAGGTCACGCTGCCCAAAGCCATGCGCCAGCATCTGGGGGTGCAGCCCGGTGATGCAGTGGATTACGAGCCCCTGCCCGGTGGCCGGGTGGCAATTGTGGCTGCGACTGGCGCGCGCAAGCCGGTCGCCAACCGCTTTGCGCGCTGGGCCGGCAAGGGCATCGCCGGAGCCACTACCGAGCAGATCCTGCGTGCCAGCCGCGGCAAAGACGCATTGCGATGATTCTGGTAGACAGCAGCGTTCTGATTGACCTGATTGAAGACCATCCGCAATGGCGCACCTGGAGCGAGGGCGCGCTGGTGCGCGCGTCAAGCACCGATGACCTCGCGATCAACGTGCTCGTCTATGCAGAAATCTCGCGCTCGTTTGCGAGCGCGGCAAAGGTGGATGCCTTCTTGCGCAGCACCGCTATCGCGCTCGAACCCATTCCTGCCGCCGCCGCCTTTGCGGCGGCGCGCGCCCATCAGGCCTATCGCGACGCCGGCGGCGCACGTACCGCGACGTTGCCCGATTTTTTCATTGGTGCGCACGCGGCAGAGGCCGGCTGGCCGCTGCTGACGCGGGACGCCAAGCGGGTGCGCACTTATTTCCCTGCTCTCAAACTGATCACGCCGGCTGCGGGTTAAGCACCGCTTCACTTATCTTTGGGATAAACGAACCCGATCGGCCGGCGCGCCGGTTCAGGCGTCGCCATCAAGCCGCGCAATGTCTCGATCACCTGTTTGAACTGCGCGGAACAACGCTTTATGCAAGCGGGGGCTTGAGAATGCAAGACGAACCGGACCGTCGCTTGTTCCCGTCAGCATTCTCCCTGCGGGAAGGATTGCGGGGCAAGCGAAAATTCCATTGGGTTCCCAAACAAATTCGCTATTTGAGCCGCGATGACGTGAGTTGCCGATCTGATAATCGTTGACATCAGTCCGATTCAATCTGGATGCAGGCTGGCGTAGCCTGGGGAGGGCGCGCGCATCAGGTTGAAAGAAATCTGTCCATATCGCCAAGCTAAAACCCTTGGTGCGTGCGGGTTCTCAGCAACGATGGCTTGAGAGTGTTGGTGGGAGCGGATTTCATCAACGCCGCAAATTAGAATTTGAACGCGGCCCCTTTTGCCCGGCCCCTTTTGCCCTGCCCTTTTGCCCTGCCCTTTTACCCCTGTGTCCGTAGCCGCCTTCGAAGGCGATAGAGGGCGGGTTGGATGCAATTGACACGAAGTTCGTGTTACACTGACTTCGTGTAAATTGCTTGAGGTGCCGCGATGAAAAATGTCACTGTCTCGATGGACGAGGACGCGCTCGAATGGGTGCGCATCAAGGCTGCGCGCGATAACGCCAGCGTCTCGCGCTACCTCGGCGAGTTGGTCGAGCAGGCGCGTGCGCGTGACGGCGCCTACGAGCGCTCCATGCGCGCGGCGCTCAAATTTCAGCCCTTGCCCTTTCCCAAGAACACCAAATATCTGAACCGCGACGAAGCGAACAGCCGTGCCGGTCTTCGTTGATACCAACGTCCTGATTTACGCGCTCGACCCGCGCGATGCCGCAAAGCAAGGTGCAGCGCAAGCCTGGCTGACGCGCTGCTGGCAGGAGCGCAGCGGTCGTGTCAGCGCGCAGGTGCTCAATGAGTTCTATGTCAACCTTGTCCGCATCAAAGGAGATGAATTCAAGGCGCGCGCACGCGCCGAGATCCGGCACCTGATGGCGTGGCATCCCTGTGCAATTGACGCCGCCATGCTGGAAACCGCGTGGGGCATTGCCGACGACGCGCGCGTCTCGCACTGGGATGCGCTCATCCTCGCCGCAGCGATTCACCAAGAGTGCGAGACGCTGCTTTCTGAAGATTTACAGCACGGCCAAACCATTGAAGGCGTGCGGATCGTCAATCCGTTTCGCGAGGCTGCGTGAACCCGGGTATTCGAAGCCATGCGCGACATGGCACCAATCCTTCGCCGGCTTCCAGCCCTCAGACATTCTGCAACCCTTGGTGGATACGGCTTCCCGGCACATGATGCCTTGAGAGCGTTGGTGTGAGCGCATTTCACCAATGCTGAAAATTGCAATTCGAACGCGGTCCCTTTTACTCGCCTTTTACTGTTATTCCTTCAAAATCGCGTGGTACCGCTTGGCTGAAACCTTTGGTGGGAGCGGTTGTACGATGATCGATGGCTTGTAGTCGTTGGTGGGAGAGGGTTTCCGCATATTGATTAAATAGAAATTGAACCCGGCCCGTTTATTTACAAGCCATCGCGCTTGACCGCCAATACCAGTCTTGCATGCAGCTGCGACACCGGAAACAGCGGCTTGATACACTTGAACCCGGCCTGACTACATCGATCTGCGGTCTGGAGGCGAGCCATGTGCGTACCAACGATCCTAACCGCGCTTGCGGTTGTTTTAGCGACCGGCGCTAGCCACGCACAGGTGCCGGCCTGGCAGGCAAAAATGGAAGGCGAGCGGCGCGATGCTGCGGCCGGTAACGTCAGCGTCTTTTCCATCACGTCGCGTTCCGGACTGGATCCGTCGTGGGCGCCCGGCGTCCACGTCTATTACAACGCGCCGCGCCCGTTCTGCTATGCGTACGTCTATCCCGGCGAATGGGTCACGCTGCGCAGCAGGCCGGGGGTACGCTCAAAGGATGGCGCGGCAATCGCCGGAGTGACCTTCCTGCCGCCCCGCACGCTCGCGGCTGCCGCTGGCGGCACCTTGATCGAACGGGCTCGCGGCATCGCCGTCCGTGCACACGAAAAAGCGTTGCGCCAGACTCTCACTGCAGTTGAAGTCGTTCCGTTCGAATCGTCACGCCCCGGTACCTGGTTGCTCAAAGCCTCCCCGGTCGCCAAGCCCGACGGGCAACGGGTGAAATTCCCGCTGCACGTTATCGTCGAGTTGGGCACGAACGCCATTGCCGAGGTTAACGTTCACGGTACCGGCGACGACGACAGCATGGCGCGACGAATCATAGAATCGATCAGGACCAGCACCAGCGACGAGTGCTATCTGCCTGAACTGGAACTCTTGTTCAAGGCAATTGACGTGGCCACGCCGATCCCGCCGAGCGGCGCTGAACTGGCCTACATCACCGCCGCCCGGCAGGCCCAGAGCGACGTCGGCAATCCGGTCTACCGGCCCTGGTACGAGAACCAGATGCGCCCCGCGTTTAACCACTTCTTCGGCGCCGCGTTGAACCAATGCACCGCGCGCGCTGGATCGAGCGGTGCACTGTCCCTCGGTCTGGTGTTGACCGTCGACACCAGCGGCGCGGTTACTGGCGTCACCTGGCGCGAGGACACCGGGATTAACCGGTGTCTCGATCCACTGATCCGGCAACAGCGTTTTCCGCCGCCGCCACAGACCGCGTTTCACTTCGGCGTTGAGAGCAATCCGTAAGCACTTCGGAGCGACGGGATCACCAGCGTCAGGCGTCTGGATTTCGCGCGACGCCGCGTCGATTTCGATTCAGAACCCGCCAGCGCCCTGCGCGGTGATTGTCAGTGCCGCCAAGTCGAACCAGGTCACTCTCTTCCAGCCACCCTGCAAGCATGCCGTTGCGCGTCTTCGATATCAATCGGGATGGTGCCACGCGACGTGCTTGGGTATGCCGCCAATGAGTCTCGTCAGGTGATCCTGAATTGCCGGGCCGGTAAATTCTGACCGGCGTCATCTGCATCGGCAGAACAAATTGGCAGGCACTGGCTCAATGCGCCGCACTTGCGGTGTATTCCGGCGCCCTCTGCGTAAAGAACGCATGCAGGATCTGATACACCATCAAATAGTTCTTCTGCTGAAACGACGCGTGTGATATCCCCGACATCATGATGAATTGCTTGTCGGGGTTGGGCAGGCGTTTGTAGAATTCGATCAGATCGTCGAGGGCGGCGATGCCGTCGAACTGGCCGCGCAGCACTACCGTGGGCACGGATATTTTTTCCGGATGGCAGATCGGCAGTTTGGAGCACATGTCGATGTAGGTGCCGTTGGGCATTGAATCGTCCAGCGCGAGTACGGCGTCGGCGAAGGCTTCGATCACGCGCTTTTCGGCGCAGTCGGCGTGATCGCGCTCGAAGATGGAGAACATGAAGGCGCGGTCAATCGGGCGGCGCTTGTTGGCGATGAACTCGGGCAGCTTTTTGCGGCGCTGCTCCAGCGTCGGCGCGCCTGCGCCGGTATAGACGAAGGCGTCGAGTGCGAGGCGTGACACGCGCTCGGGGTGGCGCTCGGCGAACAGGCCCGCGCGCAGAGCGCCGGACGAAATGCCATAGGTGAGGAAGGATTGCACGCCGCGTGTCTTGGCGATGTAGTCGGTCGCGGCTTTGAGATCGTCCGAGCCGTTGGAAATGTCGCAATAGATGTCGCGCGTCTTGGTCGAGCGGCCGTAGCCTTCCATGTCGGCGCACCAGCAGACGAAGCCGCGCCGTGCGAACCAATCCATCACCGATGAATCGGCGCGGCCCGGCACGGTAAGATCGAAGGTCGGCTGCGAGGCCATCGACGAGCCGTGGACGAACAGCACGCCCGGTTTTCCATCGGGTTTGCCAACATATTTTTCCCACATGAAGAGTTTGACTTCGCCTTTGTTGGTCCAATGTTCTACTCCGGTGACGGCGGCGTTGTTGTCGATGGTGCTCATGCGAAGCTTCTCCCTGTTGGGTTAGGTGTTTCGTCGTGGGGGTTGTTGCGGGCGAGTGCCGTGCGGCACTCAGTCAACGATGGTCAGTCAATCTTGGCGCTGGTCTCTTTGATGATGACGGCCCAGCGTTGCTTTTCGGCGCGGAAAAACGCGTCGAATTCGGCGGGGCTGGACGGCGCGGGTTCAATCGCTGCGGTCGTCATGTAATTCTTCACTTCGTCGGTGGCGAGCGCGGCCACCGCTTCGCGCTGCAGGCGCGCGAGGATGGGCGCAGGCGTCGCCTTGGGTGCCATCAGGCCCATCCAGATGTAGGCGCTGTAACCTTTGACGCCAGCCTCATCGAGTGTTGGCACCTCGGGCAGGGCGGGCGAGCGGCGTGTGCCGCTCACCGCCATTGGGCGCAACTTGCCGGCGCGGATGTGGCCGAGCATGCTGGACAAGCCGGGCATCGACATCGACACCTGGCCACCCAACACATCGGCCGTGGCCTGGCCGCTGCCGCGATACGGAATGTGATTCATCCGCAGGCCAGCCATGCTGCTGAACAGCGCCATCATCAAATGTTGGCCGCTGCCGTTGCCGGACGAGGCGTAATCCACTTGCCCCGGGCGCTGCCTGATATGGGCGATCAACTCGCCGACGTTGCGCGCGGCGAAGGCTGGCGTTACCACCAGCACGCTCTGCTCACGGCTGAGCAGCGTGATTGGCGCGAAGTCTTCGATCAGATCGAAATTGAGCTTGGCATAGAGCGAGGCGCTGATGGCATTGGTTTGCGACGAGAGCAGCAGGGTGTAGCCATCGGGCAGGGCCTTGGCCACGGCTTCGCTGCCAATGGTTGCGCCGGCACCCGGGCGATTGTCAATGGTGACTTGCTGGCCCATGCGCCTGGCCATGACTTGCGCGATCACGCGGATCGGGCCATCGACTGCGCCGCCCGGCGAGAACGGCACGATCAGGCGGATCGCGCGGGTTGGATATTCCTGCGCAGACTGCGCCAGCGCAGCCGGGGCATGCAGGAGTGATGCGCCGAGCACCGCGACGACGGTCATAATCGACGAGGCTACAGAGGCGCCGACCGAGGCTGTGACTGCGCGCGCGGCGGAGGCTGCTGCACACCGCGTGGAACGTCGATGGGGCCAAGGGGTGGTCAGCGTGGGCGTGTGCATACCGTTAACATTGCATGACTTTGATCCGCATCGGCATTTTATGACCACCTTCACCAAAACCATTTTGTTCACCGATACCGATGGCCGCGCGCGCTTTCGCGCAGAGACCATTGCGCTGCCCGAAGGCAAGCCGCAGTCGATGCTGTCAACGCTCTACGCGTCGGGGGGCTACCAGTTGCGCCACAGCCCGGTGGGCTTTCGCAGCGAGTTCCATTGCAGCGTGACGCCGCAGTGGGTATTCATCCTCAGCGGTCAAATGGAAATTGGCTTGCGCGATGGTAGCTCGCGCGTGTTCCGGCCCGGTGAACATTTTTACTCGGATGATCGCGTGCCGGCGGGCAAAGAGTTTGATCCTGCCGTGCACGGACATTGGAGCCGGCAGGTGGGCGATGCGCCGCTGGTGACGCTTTTCGTGCGCGGCTAAAACGAACGCGGCAGGCCGAGCACATGCTCGGCGATGTAGGAGTACACCAGGTTGGTCGAGATCGGCGCGACCTGATACAGACGCGTCTCGCGGAATTTGCGCTCGATGTCGTATTCGCAGGCGAAGCCGAAGCCGCCGTGGGTTTGCAGGCAGACGTTGGCTGCTTCCCAGGAGGCCTTGGCCGCGAGGTACTTGGCCATGTTGGCTTCGGCACCGCAGGCCTGGTGCGCGTCGAACAATTCGCAGGCTTTCCAGCGCATCAGGTTGGCGGCTTCGGTCTCGATGTAGTTGTCGGCAATCGGAAACTGCACGCCCTGGTTTTGCCCGATCGGGCGGTCGAACACGATGCGCTCATTGGCGTATTTGGTCGCGCGCTCGATGAACCAATACGCGTCGCCGATGCATTCGGCAGCAATCAGCGTGCGCTCGGCGTTGAGGCCGTCGAGAATGTATTTGAAGCCGCGCCCTTCTTCGCCAATCAGATTTTCGGCAGGAATTTCCAGATTGTCGAAAAACAATTCATTGGTCTCGTGATTGACCATGTTGCGGATCGGCTTGACGGTGAGGCCATTGCCAATCGCCTGTTTCAGGTCGACCAGAAAAATCGACATGCCCTCGGACTTGCGCTTGACTTCGGCCACCGGCGTGGTGCGCGCGAGCAGGATCATCAGCTCGGAGTGTTGGATACGTGAGATCCACACCTTTTGCCCATTGACGACGTAGCGGTCGTCTTTTTTCACGGCGGTGGTCTTGAGCTTGGTGGTATCGGTGCCGGTGGTGGGCTCGGTGACGCCCATCGACTGCAGGCGCAGTTCGCCGCTGGCGATTTTGGGCAGGTAGTGTTTTTTCTGCGCGTCCGAGCCGTGACGCAACAGTGTGTTCATGTTGTACATCTGGCCGTGGCAGGCACCGGCGTTGCCGCCATTGCGGTTGATTTCTTCCATCACCACCGAGGCTTCGATCAGGCCGAGGCCCGAGCCGCCGTATTCTTCGGGGATCAGTGTCGCCATCCAGCCCGCTTTGGTAAGGGCGTCGACAAAGGCTTCCGGATACGCGCGCGTGTCGTCCGTCTTGCGCCAGTATTCGTCGGGGTATTGCTTGCACAGTTCGCCGAGGGCGTCGCGCAGGTCTTGATGTTGATGCGCGCCGGGGGCGCGGGGGGTGTGGGCGGGGGCGGCAGTGGTCATTGCTGAAGTTCCTGTATTTTCCTGTAAGGTTCAGCGGGTGCGAAAGCTCGCAGAGTAGTCGAATCAGAGAGGCGAATCTAACATGCGCAAAGTCATTTCACCGGTGAGCGGCACAGTGTTCAGGTTGCAAACCCGCATCGGCGCGCAGGTGGGCGTTGACGATGAAGTGATGTTGATCGAGTCGATGAAGATGGAAATTCCGGTGCCGGCCGAGGCTGTGGGCACGGTGCGCGAAATCCTTGTTGCCGAGGGCGACATGGTCAAGGAGGGGCAGACCCTGCTGCTCCTTGATTGAATTTGCCTTAGCGCCCGCGTCCGCCGGCAGGTGCGGGGCCGCGCCGCGCGGGCGCTGCTGCCGGGCGTGGCCCGGTGCGCCCAGGCGTCTTGGCCGGACTGCCGTGCGGACGTGCCGCGCCGCTGTGAGGTGTGCTGCGGCCCGCGCTGGCGCCGCCACTGCGCGGCGCACTGCGTGCGCCGTTGCTGCGGCCACCGCCACCTCCACGGGGGGCACCGCGCCCCTGACGTTGCAGAATCGGCTCGGGCCGCGCGAGCGGATCCGGCTCAAAACCGGGGATCACTTCGCGTGCAATTTCGCGCTTGATCAGACGCTCGATGTCGCGCAAAAAGATGTGTTCATCGATACACACCAGCGACACCGCTTCGCCATTCGCGCCGGCGCGGCCGGTGCGGCCGATGCGGTGAATGTAGTCTTCCGGCACATTGGGCAGATCGTAATTGACCACATGTGGCAACTGGTCGATGTCGATGCCGCGCGCCGCGATGTCGGTCGCCACCAGCACTTGCAGCGTGCCTTCCTTGAATTCGGACAATGCACGGGTGCGCGCCCCCTGGCTCTTGTTGCCGTGAATCGCCAGCGCATTGATGCCGTCGCCGTCGAGTTGCTCGGCGAGGCGGTTCGCGCCATGCTTGGTGCGCGAGAACACCAGCACCTGATGCCAGTCGTTTTGTTTGATCAGGTGCGCGAGCAGTTGACGCTTCTTGTCGCGGTCCACCGGATGAATTTTTTGCTTGATGATATCGACCGTCGAATTGGGCGGCGTTACCTGAATCAGCGCGGGCTTGTTGAGCAGGCTGTCGGCCAGCGTCTTGATCTCATCCGAAAACGTCGCCGAGAACAACAGGTTCTGGCGCTTGACGCCATTGACCGCCACCGGCAGCACCTTGAGGATGCGCTTGATGTCGTGAATAAAACCCATGTCGAGCATGCGGTCGGCTTCGTCAAGCACCAGGATTTCAACGTTCGACAAATTGACCAGACGCTGCTCGTGCAGATCGAGCAAGCGGCCCGGCGTGGCGACCAAAATGTCGACGCCATTGCGGATCGCACTTACTTGCGGGCCTTGGCCCACGCCGCCAAAAATCACCGTCGATTTGATCTTCAAATATTTGCCATAGGTGCGCACGCTCTCCTCGATCTGCGCTGCCAGCTCGCGCGTTGGCGTCATGATGAGGGTGCGAATCGGCCGGCCCGAGATCGGGTTGACCGGCTTGGCGGTGGTGGACAAGCGATGCAGGATCGGTAGCGTAAAGCCGGCCGTCTTGCCGGTGCCGGTTTGCGCGCCCGCGAGCAAGTCGCCGCCGGAGAGCACGGCGGGGATCGCCTGCATTTGAATCGGCGTCGGCGTG
The DNA here is from genome assembly GCA_031387185.1 of Burkholderiales bacterium. Classification (GTDB taxonomy): domain Bacteria; phylum Pseudomonadota; class Gammaproteobacteria; order Burkholderiales; family JAEUOS01; genus CANJDH01. The sequence continues at coordinate 18,846 of JANNCZ010000603.1, read as the reverse complement.
GTGTAACCCGCGTCGGCAATCGCGCGCAGGATCGGTTCGGATAAGCCGAGTGTGGTGAAAGGCATGATGTGTGAATCTCTGCTGAAAAATGAAAAGGCTTGCGTGGAGAACCCAACGCAAGCCTTTTCAAGAATGATTGGTGGCCAAGGGCGGAATCGAACCACCGACACAAGGATTTTCAATCCTCTGCTCTACCGACTGAGCTACTTGGCCGAAGCCCACTATTATAGCTGACCCAAAGCAAAATTCGCATGCTTTTGAAGCAGCCAAGAGTAGTTTTGGTGCTTCGCTTTGGCGGGAGTTTGGGTGCAGGGCACCGCTGACGATACATGCAGTGGATACAAGCGCATCCTCAAATAAACTCATGCGGAGGCCCGCCAAACAAAACAGCGGCCAAAGCCGCCGTTGCAATCCTCAACCGTAGAACCTCAATCGCCGTACATTTTCTGCTTGAGTTCGCGGCGCTGTTGTGCTTCGATGGAGAGGTTGGCGGTGGGCCGGGCGAGCAGGCGCTTAAGCCCGATGGCGTCGCCAGTCTCGTCGCAATAGCCGTATTCGCCGGTTTCGATGCGCGCGAGTGCCTGCTCGATTTTCTTCATCAGCTTGCGTTCGCGGTCGCGCGTGCGCAATTCGAGAGCGTGCTCTTCTTCAATCGTGGCGCGGTCAGCGGGGTCGGGTACTGACGGCGTTTCGCGCAGATGCTCGGAGGTTTCACCCGCGTTGTTGAGCAACTCCTGCTTCAACAGTTTCAGACGATCCCTGAAAAACGCCATCTGCACATCATTCATGTACTCCTTGGCAGGCATGCGCAGCAATTCCGACTCGGTCGGAATCTTGACGGGTGCTTTTTTTTTCACTGCGGTTGCCATTGCTTGCCTCTTATGCCTGATGCGTCTTGATGAAATGCGTCATGATTGTCCAAAAAAAGGTTCTGTCCGGAATCAACTGACGGTACACAACTCCAACCCCTTGGTGAATACTTCCTGCGGCAGGTTGCGACCGATGAAAACCATTTTACTCGTTCTCTTTTCGTCAGCGCCCCAGGGTTTTGCGAGGTCGCCCCCCATCATCATGTGTACTCCCTGAAAAACCACGCGGCGGCTTTGCCCAGATACACTGAGAACACCTTTATAGCGCATCATGTCCTGCGCATAAACCTGAATCATGGCGGACAAAAATTCTTCGAGCTTGACCGAGTCGAACGCCTTGTCGGTCTTGAAGATGAACGATTTCACGGCGTCATCATGCTCGTGCTCGTTGTCTTCAAGAAAATCGGGTTCGATTTCGAGGATGGAGTTGAGGTTGAAGCCGCGAATGTCGAGGATGTCATCAATCGGCGTGTTGCCGAAGTGCACCGCCTTGATCGGTGCGCGCGGGTTCATCTTGACCAGGCGCTCTTTGAGTTTGATCTGTTCCGGTTCGCTCACGAGATCAGTTTTTGAGAGCAGGATGCGGTCGGCAAAGCCCACCTGTTCCTGCGCTTCGTGGTGCTCGTCCAACTGCGTTTGCGCGTGCTTGGCATCGACCACGGTGACGATGGCATCGAGCAGATAGTAGTTGCCGATGGCCTCGTCAATGAAGAAGGTTTGCGCCACGGGCGCCGGATCTGCCAGACCGGTGGTCTCGATGATGATGCGGTCAAACGACAGCGTTTTGGCCTCGCGCTTGCGCTGCAGGTCACCGAGGATGCGCACCAGGTCGCCGCGCACGGTGCAGCAGATGCAGCCGTTGTTCATTTCGATGATCTGTTCCTGCCCGGCTTCGCGCAGCAGGATGTCATTGTCGATGCCTTCTTCGCCAAATTCGTTTTCAATCACGGCAATCTTGTGGCCGTGCTGCTCACTGAGGATGCGATTGAGCAACGTGGTTTTGCCGGCACCGAGAAAGCCGGTCAGGATGGTCACAGGAACAAGCGCAGATGCAGCGGTAGACGCGGAAGCGGATGTTGAGGCGGGTGCGGAAACGGAATCGGCCATGCTGGCTCCTGCGGACAATGCCGGGGCTTTTGAAGGGGCGCGAGGATACCAGAATCCGTGTCACGCGGGCTGTCTGACGCACTTCCAACGAGGTGTGAGCCTGGGCGCAAGGCTTCGGCGTGTTTTGCGGAAATCACGTATGGCCGGAATCGCGGGGCCAGCGCAAGCTTCTGCGGATGCGCGCTTCTCCAGCCGGCATCCCGCATCTGGCGCAGAGACCAAGCTTGCATCCGCAGTCAGCGGGCTCACGTATCATCCCCCACAACATTCATCGGAGCCCCTGCATGAATCGCCTTGAATCCATCCTCACCGCCCGCGTTGCACCCGCATTTGTATCGCGGCGCCGCTTCTTGCAGGGTGCCACCGGTCTGGCTGCTGGCGGTGCCGCGCCAGCCCTCTGGGCGCAGCGGCAGCCCGACACCGTTCACGAAATCAAGGGTGTGGTGCGCGTCAATGGCGAGCGCATCAATGACAAGGCGGTCATCAAAGCGGGCGATACGGTGATGACCGGGTCTGACGGCAAGGTGGTGTTCGTGGTCGGCGGCGATGCATTTTTTTTGCGCGAGCGCTCCGAGTTGCGCATCGATAAATCGCCGATGGGCGACTATGTGGTGTCGGGTTTGCGTATGCTTACCGGTGCCGTCGGCGCGGTGTTTGGCAAACGCACGGGTACACAAGTCACCATCGCTACACCCACCGTCACAGCGGGCATTCGCGGCACTGGCTGCTATATGGAGTCGCGCGGCGAAGGCACTTACTTTTGCACTTGCTACGGTGCCATCGAGTTGACCGGCATGAAAGACACGTCGCAAAAAGAACTCATTGCGGCATCACACCATCGCCCGAAATTTGTGCTCAACGAGCCGCGCGACGGAAGGTGGATTGTGGATGCCAAAGTGGATAATTCCCACGAGGACTGGGAGATGGACATGCTGGAAAAATGCGTGGGCCGGCGTGCGCCCTGGTTTACCGGGCTGCCCAATTCTTATAAGGACAATTGAGCGTGCAATGTAACGTCGACGCAGCGGTCAATGCGCTCAAGACCGTTGCAGCACAAGGCCTTTCAGGTACTCGCCTTCCGGAAAGCTGAGCAGTACGGGATGATCAGGGGCTGCGGCGAGGCGCGTTTCGATGCGTGCGTCGACACCGGCATCGAGTGCTGCACCGGCAACGATTTTTTGAAACAGGTCGGCAGATACGCCGCCTGAACATGAGAAGGTATAGAGCCGCCCGCCTGGACGCAACAGCTTGAAGCCGAGCAGGTTGATGTCTTTATAGGCGCGTGCGGCGCGCTCCACCGACGCTGGCGTGGGGGCAAATTTCGGCGGGTCGAGCACGATCAGGTCAAACGAGCGGCCCTGATTGCGCAGCTCGCGCAATTCTTTGAAGACATCGGCTTCACGCCATTCGGCGCGCGCCGCTTCGAGTCCATTGAGGGTGACGTTGTCGCGCGCGAGTGCGAGCGCGGGGCCGGAAGAGTCGATTGACAGTACCGACGTTGCGCCGCCTTGCAAGGCGGCCAGCGAAAAGCCGCCGGTGTAGCAAAAGCAGTTGAGCACCTCGCGCCCGGCGGCATGCTCACCAACGTGCGCGCGGTTGAGTGCTTGGTCGAGATAGAAGCCGGTCTTGTGGCCTTCTGCCACATCGACCCAATACTGGGTGCCGGAAGCTGCTTCGTGAATCGCGATGCGCGCCGGCGGCATATCGCCGTGCAGCACACCGGTGCGCGGTGCGAGACCTTCGAGCACACGTACGTCGGCGTCGGAGCGTTCGTACACGCGCGTGACGCCGGGCAGCGCAGCCAAGGTTGCGGTGATCGTATCGCGCCAATGCTCGGCACCGGCACTGAGTAATTGCACCACCACAGTGTCGTGATAGCGGTCGGCCACCACGCCGGGCAAACCGTCGGACTCGCCGTGAATCAGACGCTGCAAGGCGCTGTGCTGTGCCGGTACATTCGGTTGGGGTTGGATGGGTTGGGTGGATTGGGTGGATTGGGTGCGTCGCGCCACGCTGGCGTGAATGGCGCGCGCCACGAGAGCGGCATCGACCGGCTCGGCCTCGTTCCAACTCCAGACGCGTGCGCGGATCTGCGACTGCGGGCTGAATGCAGCGTGCGCCAGAAAATGGCCGTCGTGCTCCGTGACGCTTACCGTCGCGCCACTCAGCGGATTGCCTTCGACCTTTGCAATCGCGCCGGAAAATACCCAGGGGTGGCGGCGCAGCAGCGATTTTTCCTTGCCGGGTTTAAGCGTGATGCGTGTCAATCGCTGCTGCCTCCACCGCCGCTATCACCACCGCCACCGCCACCGCTGTCACTGCTGCTCCCGCCGCTGTCGCTTGAACTGCTGGAGAACCAGGAGTTTGAGCTTGACGAATCAGAACTGAAGCTGCTGTCCGAATCAACACCGGACCAACCCGATGCACGTGCTTTGCCGCTGAAGATCATCACAATCACCACAACGGCGATGATGGTCACAACAATCAAGAACATCGTTCAAGAACATCATCATGGTTTGCTCCTTACGGTGCTTGGCGGCATCTGGGGCGAAGCAGCAGTTTCATCTCCACTGCTTCGTTTGCGTGCCCTGGCCGCATCTACAAGCTTGGCACGCGGATGGCTGGCATCGTACACCTTGGCCAGGGCCTGAAAATCGAGATTCGTGTACACCTGTGTGGTGGCGATGTTGGCGTGGCCGAGCAGTTCCTGCACCGCACGCAGGTCACCGGTCGATTGCAGCATGTGGGTGGCGAACGAGTGGCGCAGCACATGCGGATGCACATGCGCAGGCACGCCGGCCTTGATCGTCCAGCGTTTCAGGCGCGTGTAGACGAGCGCGGGCGAGACGCGGCGTCCGCGCGGAGAGAGGAACAAGGCGGCTTCGTCTGCCGCATCGACGGGCTGGCCAGCGCGGGACCGGGTGACTGGCGCGGTGTCGTCGCTGCCCCGGTGCAGCAACTCTGAGCGCACGGTGCGCCAGCGCGCCAGCGCTTCGAGGGCTTTTTTCCCTACCGGCACCGTGCGTGTCTTGCGGCCCTTGCCGGTGACAGTCACTTCGCCAGCCGCATCATCGACCCAGCCGGTTGAGCCTGCTTGTGGAACGGCGTCGAGCCCGATCAACTCAGCGAGGCGCAGGCCTGACGAGTAGAACAATTCAAACATGGCGGCATCGCGTATATCGGCAGCATCAATTTCTGCATTCGGCGAATCGGGCAGCGCGCCGCGCTCCAGCAGAGCGACCGCGTGATCGACCGAAAGTGCCTTGGGCAGTGGCTTGGCGGCCCTCGGCGCACGAATGCCGGCGGCAGGGTTAGCGCTGAAGGTTTGATGGCGCACTCCCCAGCGGTAAAAACTGCGCCACGCCGAGAGAGCGCGCGCGATGCTGCGCGGCTGGCGGCCCATTGATGCGAGGCGCGTCACGGCGGTGCGAATTGCCGGGGGCGCGATGCCCTCGAAGGTGTTGGGCGCGATGATGCGACGGAGTTCATCCAGGCTTTGCCGGTAGGCGACGATGGTGGCCGGGGAATACTGCCGCTCGCCTGCAAGATACGCGGCGAACGCGTCGATCTGCGTTGCGCCCGCGTCATTCATGGCACTGCGCGTCAGGGAAAGATGTGTGCCAGCGCAGCCGACAGCAGATCGGCGAGGCGCTCCAGATACATGGTGCCCATGCCCGTATAAAAACGCTGCTCGTCTTCACTGCCGAGCGCGAGCACGCCGCCAGCGCTGGTGCCATCAGCGTGCACGGCAATCAGCGACATGACCGCGAGTGATTTGACATGTGGCGCGGCATCGCCGAACCAGCCGGCCACTTCGGTCCCGAGCATCGTATCGCCATGCCGAAACTGCGCCACCGGGCCGCAGTACGGCAGTTGCAACGGCGACGTCGCGCTGGCAACGGCGTCGCGCATCGCCGCGCTGACGCCAAGGCTGCCATCGATGGTGGTGAATTCGCTGCGCGTCCCCCACACGCGGAACGCGGTATGCGGCACGGCGAAATCTTCGCGCAGGTGATAGGTCAGGGTTTCGATCAAGCGGTCGGGCGCATCTTTGGGCAGGCGCAGCAGCGCGAGCGTTGCGCGATGCATCTTGGTCGAGAGCGCGTCGTTGGCGTGACCGGCTTCCACCAGTCCGGCAATCGAATGATCGAGCGTGCGATTTTTTTCGCGCAGTGTGAGCATCTGCTTTTCAGGCAGCGAGATGGCGCGCCCACCGTGCGGGTGCGGCACGAAAATCTGCGCCAGCATATCGGCGTAGTCGTCGAAAAACTTCGGGTTGTGCTGCAGATATTGCGCGACGTCGTCGGGGTTCATGGCGGCTGGCGTGATGGAAGCGAATGCATTCTACCTGTGCCTCTGGTCGTGTGCGCCAATGGGATAATTGGGCGTTGCCTAACCCTTTACTTTCACGAGCGACATACTCTATGGCCCGCCGCGTCTCCCTCTCCCGTTACCTGATTGAACAACAGCGCGCCTATTCCGCCGCTGGCGCTGCCGGCGCCAACGCCGCCATTGCGGGTGGCGGCACGCTACCAGCCGATCTGCGCCTGCTGATTGAAGTGGTGGCGCGCGCATGCAAGAACATCAGCAACGCAGTGTCCAAAGGTGCGCTCGCCAATGTGCTCGGTGAAGCGGGCAGCGGCAATGTGCAGGGCGAGGCGCAGAAGAAACTCGATGTGATCGCCAATGACGTGCTGCTCGAAGCGAACGAATGGGGGGGCCACCTGGCAGCGATGGTGTCAGAAGAAATGGAGTGCGTGCATCCTATTCCCAACCGCTATCCGAAAGGCGAGTATCTGCTGCTGTTCGACCCGCTTGATGGCTCATCGAATATTGACGTCAACGTGTCAATCGGCACCATTTTTTCGGTGCTGCGTTGCCCTGAAGGTGTGACTGAACCGGATGACCTGGCCTTTTTGCAACCCGGTGCGAAACAGGTCGCTGCCGGTTTTGCTGTCTATGGCCCAGCGACGTTGCTGGTCCTCACGCATGGTCACGGCGTCGCGGTGTTCACACTGGATCGCGAGATGGGCAGCTTTGTGCTGACCCAGGATCAAGTGAGGATTCCCGAGGACACCAGTGAATTTGCCATCAACATGAGCAACATGCGCAACTGGGACGCACCGGTGCGCAGATACATCGAAGAGTGCCTTGCGGGGCAAACCGGCGTGCGCGCGCGCGACTTCAACATGCGCTGGATCGCGTCCATGGTGGCCGACTGTTTCCGGATCCTCACGCGCGGCGGCATATTCATGTATCCGCAGGACACCAAACACGTCAAGGGCCGTCTGCGCCTGATGTACGAAGCCAACCCGATGGCTTTCATCGTCGAGCAAGCGGGTGGCGCGGCGACCAATGGGCGCCAGCGCATTCTCGATATCCAGCCCGAAGCGCTGCATCAGCGTATCGGTGTGATTCTGGGGTCGAAGAATGAAGTCGAGCGGGTGACTGGGTATCACCGGGAAGCATCTTGGTGAAGAGGCTGGTGGCTGCGAGCTTGGCCGGTAGTCAGTTCAAGATGTACGGCAGCGCTTGCGGCGCAGGTGCGCTCGCCGTTGCGTGATGCAATCGCAGCCAATGCAGCAATTCGATGTCGCAGTGATCGGCGCAGGTGCTGCCGGCATGATGTGCGCCGCGCAAGCGGGACAGCGCGGGCTGCGCGTGGTGCTGATCGATCACGCGTCAAAGATTGGCGAAAAAATCCGCATTTCCGGCGGTGGGCGCTGCAATTTCACCAACGTCAACGCTGCGCCGGAACACTTCATTTCGCGCAATCCGCATTTTTGCCGCTCGGCGTTGGCGCGTTTCCGGTCTGCTGACTTCGTCGCGCTGGTGCGCAAGCATCGCATTGCGTTTCACGAAAAACATCGCGGGCAATTGTTTTGCGATGACTCGGCGGAACAGATCATTGCGATGTTGCAGGCGGAGTGCGCGGCGGGCGATGTGGCCTGGCGTACCGGCTGCGAAGTTAAAGGTGTGCGCCATGAGAGCGCCCGCTATGTGATCGATACCGTGCAAGCGGGCAGTATCAGCGCCGCATGCATCGTGGTCGCCACCGGTGGGCTGTCGATTCCCAAAATCGGCGCCACCGATTTCGCCTATCGCATCGCCCGCCAGTTTGGCCACAAGATCATTGAGCCACGGCCGGCGCTGGTGCCGCTCACGTTCGCGGGTGACGCGTGGCAGCCTTTCGCGGCCCTCGCTGGTGTGGCCAGCGAAGTGAAGATTGAGACCAGCGGACCGTATGGTGTGGCGCAATTTTCTGAGGACTTGCTGTTCACCCACAAAGGGTTGAGCGGCCCGGCGATATTGCAGATATCAACCTTCTGGCACTCGGGTGGTTCCCTGTGCATTGATCTGTTGCACGGTGTGGATGTCAGCGCGCAACTCATCGCAGCCAAGCGGCAGGGTGGTAACGCGCGCGGCAACGTGGTGACGGCTGTCACGCATTGGCTGCCGCGCCGTCTGGCGCAAACTCTGTGTGAAGCCGTCCCCGGTGCGGCCAGCGTGTTGCTTGCCGATTGCCCAGATCGTGTGCTCGCGCAACTGGGCGCGCGCGTCAATCAATGGCAACTGACGCCGAACGGTACCGAAGGTTTTCGCAAGGCCGAGGTGACAGTGGGCGGTGTCGATACGCGCGAGCTGTCGTCGCAGACGATGGCGTCGTCCAAAGCGCCGGGCCTTTATTTCATCGGCGAAGCCGTGGACGTGACTGGCTGGCTGGGGGGTTACAACTTTCAGTGGGCCTGGGCATCCGCCGTGGCGTGCGCGCAGGCATTGGCCGCAGCGATGGGAAAATCTACTGAGCCATCGGCCTGAGAGTGGCTCTGGGAGAGCGTTCAGGTGGCATCGTGCCTGACGATGGCTTGCACCAACGCTTTCAGGGCAGCACGCTTTCGCTCGCGAACAACTCGGCCACGGTTTCGCGCCGCCGCACCAGATGCACTTTGTCGCCATCGACCATCACTTCAGCCGCTCGCGGCCGCGTGTTGTAGTTCGATGACATCACCATGCCATAGGCACCGGCTGACATGACGGCGATGAGATCGCCCTCGCGCACGGCCAGCTCGCGCTCCTTGCCGAGGAAGTCACCGCTTTCGCACACCGGGCCTACCACATCGTAGCGGCGCGTGGCCGCATCACTGGTTTGTACCGGCACGATTTCGTGATGCACACCGTACAGGGCGGGGCGCAATAGGTCGTTCATCGCAGCGTCGATCACAGCGAAGCTTTTCGCCGGTGCCACCTTGAGGTGTTCGATGCGCGTGAGCAGCACGCCCGCGTTGCCGACCAGATTGCGGCCCGGTTCGAACATCAGGCCAAGCTTGCGGGTGCCGATGCGCTCGATGATCGCGCGCATGTAGGCGCGTGGGTCGGGCGCGGTTTCGTCGCGATAGCGGATACCGAGGCCGCCGCCGAGATCGAGATGGTGAATCTTGATGCCGTCGCGCGCCAGGGTATCGATCAGCACAAGCATCTTGTCGAGGGCTTCGAGCAGCGGAGTCACATCGGTAAGCTGCGAGCCGATGTGGCAATCGACGCCGGCGATGCGCAGCCCCGGCAGGCTCGCGGCGCGCCGGTAGAGGTCAGGCGCGGCACCGATCTCGACGCCGAACTTGTTTTCCTTGAGGCCGGTAGAGATGTAGGGGTGGGTGCCGGCATCGACATCGGGGTTGACGCGAAACGAAATCGGTGCCACGCGTCCACAGCGCAGCGCCACTGCGTTGACGCGCTCCAACTCGGGGGCCGACTCAATGTTGAAGCAGTGAATGTTTTGTTCGAGGGCAAAGGCGATTTCATCTTCGCGCTTGCCGACGCCGGAGAAAATCACCTTGCGTGGATCGCCACCTGCGGCGATGACGCGCGCCAGCTCACCGCCGGAGACGATGTCGAAGCCCGCCCCCAGGCGCGCGAAGATGTTGAGCACCGCGAGGTTGGAGTTCGCCTTCATTGCGTAGCACACCAGTGCATCGCGGCCAGCCAGCCCGGCGGTGAATTCATTCCAGGCGTGGGTCAGCGCGGCTTTCGAGTAAACATAGACAGGCGTGCCGAATTCGGCGGCAATGCGCGCCAGTGGCAGCTCCTCGGCATGCAGGGTGCCGTTGCGGCGCTCGAAAAAATCAAAGCTCATGGTGGATGGCATTGGTGTCGTGACAAAACTTGCCCTTTTTGAGGGGACAAGCAAATGCAGGAGGCAGACAATTTTTGCGATCAGTTGTTGCCGTCGTCTTCGCGCTTGGGCGGGGCCGGCGGCGCGGGCTGACCGCTGGTGTTGGCCGGCTTGGTACTATCGCGTGTAGTGTCCTGTGTTGGTGTTGCACCGCGATTTTGCCGGTCAAAATACGGATCGCCGGGTTTGCCCGGGATGTACAGCGGGCCACGCTGGCCGCAGGCACCCAGCATGATCGCCACCAAGCCGGCGGCAAGCGCGGTACACACTGCCCTCGAATTTGACACGGCCACTCCATTGCACAAAGAAGAATCGAATTATGAATGAAAGCCTGTTTCTGCGAACTGCCAGCGCGGTGCTCGATGCGATTGAAGCGTCTGTTGATGCGAGTGGCTGCGATATCGATATCGAACGCAAAGGGGAAGGCGTGCTCGCGCTCGAGTTTGAGAACGGCACGCATATCATCGTCAATCTGCAGGCACCGATGCAGCAGATCTGGATTGCCGCCAAGGCCGGCGGCTTCCACTTTGCCCAGAAGGACGGGCGCTGGATCGACACCCGTTCCGGCGAGGAGTTTTATGCGGTGTTGTCCGCGCATGCATCGGCGCAAAGTGGTGAGAGCGTGTCGTTGCACTCCTGATGCACGTCGCGGGCGGGGCATGTTGCTACGCGCAGCACAGGTCAGAACAACTGGTTGCGCACTTCCTCGGCTTTTTGCTCACCTTCAGGCGTACCGTCGCCTAAGCCCAGCGACTTCACACTGTTTTCGCCGGGCGCGTACTCACGGTAGTAAAACTCACCGGCCACGTTTATCACCCCTTCGGGTAGCGGCGGCATGGTTTCGGGTACGCCTTTGAGCGCACGCTGCATGTAGTTGATCCAGATCGGCAGCGCCGCCACACCGCCGGTTTCCTGACCACCGAGTTTTTTCGGTTGATCGAAACCAATCCAGGCGATGCCAACCTGCGACGCTTGATAGCCGGCAAACCAGGCGTCGATGTGGTCATTGGTGGTGCCGGTCTTGCCGGCCAGATCACCGCGCTTGAGCAAGGCGCTGGCGCGTGCCGCAGTGCCGTATTTGGTAACGTCGTTCATCATGCTATTCATGATGTAGGCATTGCGCGCATCGATCACACGGTTGGCTTCGTCGCCGGCCTTCACTGGTTTGGCTTCGGCCAGCACCTTGCCGGCGTCGTCGGTAATGCGCGTGACGATGTGCGGGTTGATGCGGTAGCCGCCATTCGCGAACACGGAATAGGCACCGACCATCTGCCACGGTGTCACCGACCCGGCACCCAGCGCCATCGTCAAGTAGGCAGGGTGTTTGTCGGCATCAAAACCGAAACGCGTGACGTAATCCTGTGCATATTGCGGCGTGATTTGCTGGAGGATGCGGATCGAGACCAGATTCTTCGAGCGCGCCAAAGCCTGGCGCATGCGCATCGGACCATCGTATTTGCCGTCGAAGTTTTTCGGCTCCCACAATTGGCCGCCGGTGGTGGCGGGGTCGATGAAGATCGGCGCATCGTTGATCACCGTCGAGGGCGTGAGTCCCTTTTCGAGTGACCCGGAGTAAATGAAGGGCTTGAAACTGGAGCCGGGCTGACGCCAGGCTTGGGTCACGTGATTGAACTTGTTGACGCCGAAATCAAAGCCACCCACCAGTGCCTTGACTGCACCGTCTTGCGGGCTGATGGCAACGAACGCTGACTCGACCTCCGGCAATTGCAGAATGCCCCATACCCCTTTTTCATCCTTGTGCACGCGGATCACTGCACCGCGGCGGATGCGGCGGTTGGGCTGCGCCTTGTCAGATAGTGCATTGGCTGCGAACTTGAGGCCGTCGCCCGACACTTGCACCGTTTCGCCGGTGCGGCGCCAAGCCTTGACCAGCTTGGGCGCGGCGTCGAGCACGATGGCAGCGTGCAGGTCTTCGCTGTCGTTGTAGTCGCCGATGGCGTCCTCGAGCTCATCCTCGTTGCCGGTCTTGAGTTCGACGAAGGCTTCGGGGCCGCGGTAACCGTGGCGGCGCTCGTAGTCGAGCACACCGCGGCGCAATGCGCTGTGCGCGGCTTCCTGGTCCGCTTTCATGATGGTTGTGGTAACGCGCAGGCCGCGTGTATAGGTCTCTTCGGCGAAGCGTTCGAACACCAATTGACGCGCCATTTCTGCGACGTAATCGGCTTTAAGCGGGAAATCGTTTACCTCGCGCTTGATCACCAGCACTTCCTTGACGGCAGCGGCGTGCTGGTCGGCTGTCAGGTAGCCGAGCGACAGCATGCGGTCGAGGATGTAGTGCTGGCGCGTACGGGCGCGCTTGGGGTTGACCACCGGGTTGAACAGCGAAGGCGCTTTGGGCAAACCCGCCAGCATCGCCGCCTCGGCCGCCGAGATGGCTTTGAGCTCTTTGCCAAAATAGATTTGGGCTGCCGAGGCAAAGCCATAGGAGCGCTGGCCGAGGAATATCTGGTTGATATAGATCTCGAAAATCTTGTCTTTGGTCAGCGTCGCTTCAATGCGGAAGGCGAGCAAGGCTTCGTAAAACTTGCGGGTGTAGGTTTTTTCGCTGGAGATGAAGAAGTTGCGCGCTACCTGCATGGTGATGGTGGACGCCCCCTGTTGGCGGCCGGGACTCGTGATGTTGGAGAGTGCCGCGCGCAGTACGCCAATCGTGTCTACCCCACCGTGCTGGTAAAAGCGGTCGTCTTCAGCGGCTAGGATCGCTTGCTTCATTACCGCAGGCACCTCGGCAAAGGTCACCAGATTGCGCCGCTCTTCGCCAAACTCGCCGATCAGATAATTGTCGGCACTGTAGACGCGCAGAGGGATCTTCGGCTGATAATCGGTGAGCGCTTCAATCGATGGCAAGCTCGGATATGCCCAAGCAACAGCGAAAGCAAGCACTAACAAACCAACGGCAATGGGTGCCAGCAAGACGCAGATGCCTGCTGTGATCCAACGAGCCGGGGGAGAGAACTGCATGATGGGCGAATGCGAAGGGTTTTGATCCCGCCGCTGCCTTGAAGAGAGGGCGATGATGCTGGGCGACCAGGAGCCGAAGCCTTGCCAATGCCGCCGCGCACAAGGGGGATACCTGCATTATATAGGGGGACTCTGGCAGAAATCGGGCTGAAACGCGGCTGTCCAGCGCCAGAATCACTCCGCTTATTGCCAGCTTGGCTAAGCGGCGTAACGCAGGCGTACGCCTGCGTACATCTGCGGGGCGCCCGCCGTGGCACCCACGCTTTGCGCGCCGCCCAGAGTGCGCTTAATCATGTTGCATTCCTGCAACATGGTGGTCAAACCTCCAAAATCTTTGCTTGCACTAATTAGCCCGTTAGTATTTAATGTAAATTGTAGACATTGCCTCTAATCTCTTGTCACAAAAGGAATTTGTGAATACGTGACAAGAAGTGAAATGGTTGAAGGCACAATATATAGTGGGTTCTGGTGACATCAACGCAATATCAAGCGTTCCAGCTGCAGTTTGCAGTGTGCCAGCACGTGGTGAAGAGACTGATTTAGGGGGATACAACTTTGGCTCTCGACATATTTAACCCCAAGGCCCAGCCGCTGCTTGGTCTCGATATCAGTTCATCTTCGGTGAAGCTGGTCGAACTTGCGGACGCCGGCAAAAAGGTCTACCGCGTGGAGCGGTACGCCATTGAGCCGCTGCCCAAAGATGCGGTTCTGGATGGAAACATCACAAACCTTGAAGCGGTTGCCGAGTCGGTCAAGCGGGCTTGGAAAAAGCTGGCAACGCGCACAAAAAACGTCGCGCTTGCACTTCCGGCTGCTGCGGTGATCACCAAGAAAATCGTCGTGCCCGCCGGATTGCGTGACGAAGAACTTGAAGTGCAGGTTGAGGCTGAGGCCAACCAGTACATTCCATTTGCACTTGACGAAGTCAACCTTGACTTTCAGGTGGCGGGGCCCGCTCCTTCCAGTTCCGAGGAAGTCGAAGTGCTGATCGCTGCGTCGCGCAAGGAAAAAGTGGAGGATCGCGTAGCGGTTGCCGAAGCGGCCGGACTCAAGGCAACGGTTGTGGATATAGAGTCATTTGCTACGCAGATCGCGTTCGAAATGATTGAGAAGCAATTGCCAGGCAATGGCGTGGACCAGTCCATCGCACTGGTGGACGTAGGTGCCAATCTGATGAATGTGACGGTATTGCGCAACAATCAGTCGGTGTACAACCGGGAGCAGGCGTTTGGCGGCAACAATCTGACGCAAGACATTCAGCGGGTCTTCGGCATGACTGCCGAAGAAGCGGAAACGGCGAAGCGCAGCGGTGGCCTGCCGGACAACTACGATGCCGACGTGCTGCAGCCCTTTATGGAAAATCTCGCGCAGGAAGTAACGCGCGCCATGCAGTTTTTCTTCACCTCGACGTCATATAACCAAGTAGATCACATTGTCTTGGCTGGCGGCTGCGCGGTGATTCCCGGCCTCGATGAGATTGTAGCCACACGTACCCAAGTCAATACCATCGTGGCCAACCCGTTTGCCAACATGCAATTGTCAAGCCGGGTCAAGCCCAAGCAGTTGGCTGCCGATGCGCCCGCCATGCTGGTGGCCTGTGGTTTGGCGATGAGGAGGTTCGACGCATGATTCGCATCAATCTGCTCCCACACCGGGAGCTCAAAAGACAGGCGCGGCGCCGCCAGTTCGGCATTCTGTGCGCGATTGTGGCCGCTATCGGAGCCGGCATTGTGTTTGCAGTGGGTGGCGTGATTCAAGGGCAAATTGCCGGCCAGAACGAGTCGAATGCCTTTATCAAGAAAGAAAACGACAAGCTCGATAACGACATCAAGGAAATTGCCAAACTGCGCGATGAAATTGAAGGTTTGAAGGCGCGCCAAAAGGCTGTCGAAGACCTACAGGGTGACCGGAACCTTCCTGTGCATGTTCTTGACGAACTGGTCAAGAACACGCCTGAGGGTATTTACCTCAGTTCTATCAAGCAGACCGGCGGGCGTGTGACTCTCGTTGGTGTGGCGGCCAATCAGGCCAAGGTGGCCGATTACGTTCGCAATTTGGGTAACAACTCCGCTTGGTTGGGTAGTCCCGAATTGGTGGAAATTCGCGCCGCGTCCATTGCAAACCGCCGTCTCAACAGCTTTACCATGAACGTGTCGATCAAGCGGCCCAAGGCGCCGGAAGCCGAGGCGACGCCGGTACCCGCAGCGAAACCCGCTGTTCCCAAGGCCTAAGGTGATTCCATGAACTTGGCAGATCAATTCAAGAACGTCAATTGGAAGGACATCGGCAACGCGCCGGCGTTGCCGAAAATGTTGGCGATGGTGCTGTTGCTGATTGCCGTGGTGGCTGCAGGCTGGTATTTTTACTGGGACGGTCTTAACGAAGAGCTGGTGAAGGCGCAGGCGACTGAAATCAAGCTAAAAAAGGAATTTATTGACAAAAAGAAGCAGGCGGTCAATCTGCCTGAATTGAAAAAACAGTTGGTGCAAGTGGGGCAGTACGTGGCATCTCTCGAGAAACAGCTTCCGAGCAAAGCCGAAATGGATGCCCTGCTTACCGACATCAATCAATCGGGACTGGGACGTGGTTTGCAGTTTGAACTGTTCCGTCCGGGTGGGGTTAGCGTCAAGGAATACTACGCAGAACTTCCCATTGCAGTGCGTGTGACCGGGAACTATCACGATCTGGGAGCGTTTGCGAGTGATATCGCCCAACTGTCGCGTATCGTGACACTCAATGACATGACCATTACCCAAGGTGCGGCGGGAGCGCCGCTTGCAATGGATACGACAGCGAAGACTTTTCGCTATCTGGATGGTGAAGAGGTCGCGTCTCAGCGCAAAGCGCAAGCCCCGGCCGGCAAGGGGGGGGCGAAAAAATGAAAAAACCGCTGGCAATCGTGGCGATGGCGGCAGCTCTCACAGCATGCGGCGGCAGTGAGCACGCTGACATCAAGAAATGGATGAATGACGAAACCAAGAACATGAAGGGTCAAGTCAGCAAGATTGATGAACCCAAAAAGTTCTCCGCGTTCAAGTATGAGTCGGATAAAGCCATTGACCCGTTCAACAACGCGAAAATCGCGTTGGTTGCAGAGAGCAAAAAGGGGGCGGCTGCTGGAACTGGTCTGAAGCCTGACTTCGATAGGCCAAAAGAGGTGTTGGAAGCGTTCCCGCTGGAAAACATCTCCATGGTCGGCATGATGAAGCAAAAGACGGCTTTTTTTGGAATTGTGAAGGCCGAGACGAACTTACACCGTGTGAAGGTCGGCAACTATATGGGGCAGAATTTTGGCATCATCACCGGCATTACTGAGACTGAAATCACGTTAAAAGAGCTCGTGCAGGATGGCGGCGGTGATTGGATCGAACGCGTCAGCACTCTGCAACTCCAGGAGGTAAGAAAATGAATCAGGGACGAGTGGTCAATATGATGATGCGCTACATGGCGGTAGCGCTGGCGTTCGCCGCCAGTTCTGTATGGGCACAAAATGCAATCGAATCGCTGAATGTGACCCAGCAGGGCGGGGCTGTCGTTCTTAAGATTAACCTCAAGGAAGCGCCAGCGGCAGCGCCAGCCGGCTTTGCAGTCGCCAGCCCACCGCGAGTGGCCTTGGATTTTCCCAACACGGTGAATGCGCTTGGGCGCAACAGCCAGGAGGTGGGACAAGGTGACTTGCGCAGCATCAATGTCGTGCAGGTAGGTGACCGCTCGCGCATGGTGCTGAACCTGAAGTCACCCGGGGCGTTTGAGACGAAAGTGGAAGGCAAATCGGTGTTGGTCACGCTGTCGGCCGCAACCAGTACGGGGGCATCTCCCTCTGCTGCGACCTCATTTGCGGAGTCCCGCCCTGGTGATTCGCGCTCCTCGCTGCGTGACATCGATTTCCGCCGCACACCGGATGGTTCGGGCCGTATCATTGTCGAATTGGGTCAGAGCAATACAGGAGTGGATATTCGTCAGCAGGGACAGACTCTGGTAGTGGATTTCCAAAAATCGTCCCTTCCCGAAAATCTGCGCCGGCGCTTGGATGTGGCGGACTTTGCGACACCGGTTCAGACAATCAACACTTTTGTTCAAGGTGAAAATGTCCGCTTGGTGATCGAACCCAAAGGGCTATGGGAGCATAACGCCTACCAGACGGACACCCAGTTTGTGGTGGAAGTCAAACCTGTCAAGGAAGACCCAAACCGCCTTGTGCAAGGGTCGCGCGGCGGGTATAGCGGCGAAAAGTTATCGCTCAATTTTCAGAATATCGAAGTCAGGGCAGTGCTCCAGGTGATTGCAGACTTCACTAATCTCAACATCATCACCAGCGATACGGTCGGCGGCAATCTGACTCTTCGTCTGAAGGATGTTCCCTGGGATCAGGCTTTGGATATCATTCTTCAAACGCGCGGTCTCGATATGCGCAAGAATGGAAATGTCGTATGGATTGCTCCCCGCGACGAGCTGGCGACAAAAGAGAAGCTCGATCTCGAACAACGCGCACAGATCACAGATCTAGAGCCGACGCGTACAGAAGCGTTTCAATTGAATTACCAGAAGGCCACCGATGTCAGGACGCTTCTGACCACTACGGGGCAGTCGGTACTCTCCAAGCGCGGCGCGGCGACTGTTGATGCCCGCACAAATCAACTGTTTGTGCAGGACACCCCGACCCGTCTTGAAGAAGTACGCAAGCTGATCGCCAAGGTGGATATTCCGGTGCGGCAAGTGCTGATTGAGGCGCGCATAGTCGAGGCCTCAGATACGTTTAGCAAGAATCTGGGCGCCCGCCTTGGATTCAACCAGCGCTCCGGTGATGTCTTGAGCTTGGGCGGCAATTCTTTGAACGGCACCCAAGCATTTGTTGGCGGCAACTTGAACGCCGTCACCCAAAGCGTTGGCGCTGGCACGCAGGTGACGGGTACCCCTACGATTGCAGACACTTTGAGTTTCAGTGGCGCAGCCAACGGATTGAACGGAATCAACGCGGGTACTGTGGCGGTCACGCTAGCGAACCGCTCCCTTACAAAGTTTATCAACTTGGAGCTGACGGCGCTGGAGGCGGACGGAAAAGGCAAAATTATTTCGAGCCCGAGGGTGCTTACTGCGGATCAGATTGAAGCCACAATTGAGCAGGGTACGGAGTTGCCATACCAGTCCGCCACCAGCAGCGGTGCTACGTCGGTTACCTTCCGCAAAGCCAATCTGAGTCTGAAGGTCAAACCTCAAATCACGCCCGAGGGTAACGTGATCATGGATGTGCAGGTCAACAAGGACTCAGTTGGGCAGGTGACTACGGCGGGCTTTGCAATCGATACCAAAAATGTGAAAACCCAAGTGTTGGTCGATAACGGTGGGACGGTGGTTATCGGAGGTATTTACACGCAGAATGAGCGCGATACCCTAACCAAAGTACCGTTCTTCGGTGATCTGCCAGTGTTCGGTAATCTGTTCCGCAACAGCGCCCGCACCAACGATAAGACCGAACTCCTGGTGTTCATCACCCCTCGTGTAGTGAGTGACCGTCTTAGCGTCCGTTGATCCCTAACGCGTGATAAAACCGGGCCACGTGCCCGGTTTTTTTTCGCCTCGCCGAAGCTTGCGCCTGCAAACGCTCCCGCATCGCACTGATAAAATTCCGTGATGAACAATCTCGTTCTGGTGGGCCTGATGGGGGCCGGCAAGACCACTATTGGCCGCTTGCTGGCCAAGGCGTTCGCGCGCACGTTC